>JBDSFV010000018.1:0-7431 GCA_039919355.1 Luteimonas sp.
CCACAGCCCGAGCTCGCTGTCGCCGTAATAGGTGTCTTCGTTCAGCTCGCGCCGCAGGCCGACATGGGTCAGGTGTCCGAACTCGATCATGCCGGTTTCGTCATTTTGGGCTCTCTAGCGCGGTTAACGGAATCATCGGGGCCGAGCGGCCGCGAGGCAAGTTGCGGAAACGGGGGATACGAAAGGGGATGACTCCGGGGTGGCGCCGGTCCTGGCACCGCAAAGGCACGTGTCTTGAAACGCAAAACGCCCCGTTCGGGGCGCTTGGCGTGTCTGGCGGAGAGGGTGGGATTCGAACCCACGGTGCGCTTACACGCACGCCTGATTTCGAGTCAGGTACATTCGACCACTCTGCCACCTCTCCGGTGGTCCCGACCGGCAGCTGCCGATGGTCGCGGGCCGCCATGATACGGGCCGCCCAGTGGCGGGACAAGCGCGCATCCGCCGCCATTACACTGTCCGTCCCCGCGCCGGAACACGCCCCCAATGTCCGAAATCCTCGTCCCCGTCTCCTTCGGCGAACTGCTCGACAAGATCGCGATCCTGCAGATCAAGTCCGAACGCATGACCGACCCAGCCAAGCTCGCCAACGTCCGCAACGAACTGTCGGCGCTGGAAAAGATGTGGATGGTGCACCCAGCCGCCGGCGGAGACATCGTAGAGTTGCGTGCGCAGCTCAAGGCCGTCAACGAGCGGTTGTGGGTGATCGAGGACGACATCCGCATCAAGGAGGAAGCGCAGGAATTCGACGACGAGTTCGTGCGCCTGGCGCGCAGCGTCTACTTCGAGAACGATGAGCGCGCGCGGATCAAGAAGGGCATCAACCTCGCGCTGGGCTCGGCATACGTCGAGGAAAAGTCGTACCAGGACTACAAGGCCGGTGCCGCGCCGTAGCGTGATCTGCGAGGTATCGCGGATGCAGGGTCCAGAGCCTCATGCCGGGGAAGTACCGGAGACAGTCCATGGAGCATGGCCGATCCCGAAGCTAGGCCGCATTGCGATCAGTCATGTATCGTTCGAACGCCGCAACCGCATCCTCCACCGTCACCAGATCCATCACCCCGTCGAACTCGATCTTCGTCCCCCACGTGAGCTCGCTCGCCGGCTTGCCGAGGAACTTGCGCGCCGCATCATCGTAGCGGTCCACGCAATAGCGCCGGTCCGAATACGGCCCGCTGCGCGCGGGATTGCTGGCGGCATGCAGGCCCAGTACCGTGGTTCCCATGGCGTTGGCGATGTGCATCGGGCCGGCATCCGGGGTCACGACGAGGTCGGCGCGCTCGAGCAGCGCGGGCAACTGCTTCAGCGTGTCCTTGCCGACCAGATCGAGCACCGGCGCGGACATCGCTGCGAGGATCGCGTCGGCGGTGTCACGTTCCAGCGCGCTGCGGCCCCCGCACAGGACGATGCGCCAGCCGCGTGACGCGGCATGGTCGGCGAGCGCGGCATGGCGTTCGGCGCGCCAGTTGCGACGGACGTGGCTGGAACAGGGCGAGACCAGCAACGTCGGCACGCCGTCGTCGGGCCATTGCGCACGGGCCCATTCGCGTGCCGCGTCCGGTACCGGCAAATCCCACACGACATCGGTCTGCTTCAGGCCCAGCGGTTCGCAGAAACTGCCGAGTGCGTCGAGCACATGGATGCCGGGTCGGTCAGGGATACGTTCGTTGACGAACAGTCCGTGCAGGTCCTTCGAGCGCGCACGGTCGTAGCCGATCCGACGCCGCGCCGGGATGAATGCCGACAGCAGGTTGGCGCGCGCGGCCACCTGCATCTGCAGCAATGCGTCGAAGCGCCAGCCGCCGAGCTGTCGGCGCAGCGCGACCATCCCGCCGAGGCCGCTGTTCTTGTCGTATTCGATGAATTCGACGCCTTCCAGCCCGTCGAGCAGTCGGTGCTCGCCCTTGCCGACCACCCAAGCCAGGCGGACCTCGGGCCATGCCTTGCGCAAGGTGCGGACCAGCGGCACGACGTGGGCGACGTCGCCAAGCGCGGACAGCCGCAGCAGGCAGATCGAGCCGGGTGGGACAGGAGGTTTCGACACGTGGCTTGCTAGACTCGCTGGATGGTCGCATTCGACGCCAGCGAAAGCCTGACGCCATTCCAGTATGGGCGCGATGGGCGCGACAAGGGGTATGGCGCGATTCTGTTCGACGCCGAGCGTGCCAGGCAAGTCGATGCCGACTGGTTCTCGCCGGCGTACTGGGGTGAGCGTGCGCGCCCGGTGTCCAGCGGCGGGCGCGGTGGCGCCTGGTTCATCGATGCGCCCAACGGCGCGTTGGTGCTGCGGCATTATCTGCGCGGAGGCTGGGCAGCGAACGTCAGCCGTGATGGCTATGTCTGGCACGGTGCCGATCGCGCGCGTAGTTTCGCCGAGTTTCGGCTCACGCGGGCCTTGCATGTGCGCGGCCTGCCGGTGCCGCGGCCGCTCGCCGCCTGTTATCGCCGCAGGGGTGCAAGCTACCGTGCCGCGATCCTGGTCGAGCGCCTGGAAGGCGTGCATTCTCTGGCCGAGCGCACTGCAATCGCCGGCCATGACGCACCTTGGGAGGAGACCGGTCGGTTGCTCGCTCGCTTCCATCGGGCCGGGCTCGACCACGCCGACCTCAACGCCCACAACATCCTGTTCGACGCGACCGGGCAGGGCTGGCTGATCGATTTCGACCGCGGCCGGTTGCGCATTCCGGCGACGGCATGGCGCGAGCGCAACCTTGCGCGGCTGAAGCGCTCGCTGCTCAAGCTGGGTGGCGCCCGCGACCCGGCGGTGGTCAAGGCAGACTTCGCGCGCCTGCGCGGCGCCTACGACGCGACCTGGGAGCGCGGCTACTGATGGCCTGGGCGCTGTGCTTCCATGGAGTCGGCAATTCCGGCGCGGTCGAGCTCGGTTCGGCGATGGCGACGATCGAGCGCGACGGCAAGCCATGGCTGACCATCGACTGTGGCGGCGAAGGCCTGACCGCGTACCTTGCGCATTACGGCACGTATCCCGAGGCGTTGTTCGTCACCCACACCCATCTCGACCATGTCGGCGGCTTCGAGCGGTTGTTCGGCGCGAACTATTTCGCCGCGCCGCGTCGCGACAGCACGCGCCTGTACGTGCCGGCGCCATTGGTGCCGCTGCTGCAGCAGCGCGTCGCGAGTTATCCGAACGTGGTCGCCGAAGGCGGCGCCAATTTCTGGGACGCGTTCCGGCTGGTACCGGTCGGCAGCGCTTTCTGGCACGACGGCGTGCAGCTGGAGACGTTCCCCGCGCGCCATCACTGGCCCGACACGGCCTTCGGCCTGCGCCTGCGCGGCAGCATGGTCTGGACCGGTGATACGCGGCCGATTCCGGAACAGCTGGCCAAATTCGCCGACGCGGGCGAACTCGTCGCCCACGACTGCGCGCTGCACGGCAATCCCTCGCACAGCGGCATCGACGACCTCGAGCGCGAATATCCACGTGAACTGCTCGCGCGCTGCGTGCTCTACCACTACGCCAGCGCCGCCGACGGCGACGTGCTGGCCGCGCGCGGTAATCGCGTCGCACGTGCGGGCGAAGTGGTGGCTCTGAACGATCCGGTCGCGCTGTCGCTCGAACGCGCCCTTCGACCAGGCCCGGGACAGGCATGAACGCGATCCTGCAATCGCACGTGCTGCCGCATGACGCCCTCGGACGGCCGCTGCGCGACCTGCGCCTGTCGGTGATCGAGGCCTGCAATTTCCGTTGCCCGTACTGCATGCCGGCCGAGAGCGTGCCGGACGACTATGGCTTCGATGCCGCGACGCGGCTGGGTTTCGACGAGATCGAGACGCTGGTGCGCGGTTTCGTCCGCCTCGGTGTCAGCAAGTTGCGCCTGACGGGCGGTGAACCGCTGCTGCGAAAGCGCCTGCCGGAACTGATCACGCGCCTGGCCGCGATTCCCGGCATCAACGACCTGGCATTGACCACCAACGGCTCGCTGCTTTCCGCGCAGGCGCAGGCGTTGCGCGATGCAGGCCTGCGGCGGTTGACCGTGAGCCTGGACGCGCTGGATCCGGTGCTGTTCCGCACACTTTCCGGTGGACGCGGCAACGTCGATGCCGTGCTCGCCGGCATTTCGGCGGCGGAAACTGCCGGCTTCTGCGCGCTCAAGCTCAACTGCGTGGTCCAGCGCGGCATCAACGATGGCGAAGTGCTGCCGCTGCTCGAGCGCTTCCGCGGCAGCGGCCACGTCGTGCGTTTCATCGAGTACATGGACGTCGGCACCTGCAACGGCTGGAACGCGGCACGCGTGCTGCCGTCGGCCGGATTGCGCGACCGCATCCACGCGCGCTGGCCGCTGCGGCCACTCGATCCGAACTACCCCGGTGAAGTTGCTTCGCGCTATGCCTTCACCGATGGTGCCGGCGAGATCGGCTTCGTCAGTTCGGTCAGCGCGCCGTTCTGCGGCGACTGCCACCGCGCCCGCGTGTCCGCGGACGGCAAGCTCTACACCTGCCTGTTCGCGGGCGAGGGCAGCGACCTGCGCGCGGCATTGCAACAGGGCGAGGTCGCATTGTCGGAACGCGTTGCGGCGCTCTGGTCGAATCGCGAGGATCGCTACAGCGAGTTGCGCGGCCGCGCCGGCAACCCGAAGAAGCATGTCGAAATGTTCCTGGTCGGGGGTTGAACGGTGGCGCGAAAGGAGCGGTTGACCCACCTGGACCCCGCTGGCCATCCGGCCATGGTCGACGTGTCGGGGAAAGCGGTGACCGCCCGCTCTGCCCTCGCCGAATGTCGAGTGCGCTTTCCCGCCAAGGTGGCGGAACAGCTGCGTGCCTCCGGCTTGAAAAGCGCCAAGGGCGGCATCGTCGAGACCGCGATCATCGCCGGCACCATGGCGGTGAAGCGCACGCATGAGCTGATCCCGTTCTGCCATCCGCTGGCGATCGACGGCTGCCGGATCGCGATCGACTGGCTCGACGACAACGCATTGCGGATCGAATGTGCGGTCAAGACCACGCACCGCACCGGTGTCGAGATGGAGGCGCTGACCGGCGCCACGGTGGCGGCGCTGACGATCTACGACATGTGCAAGGCGCTGTCGCATGCAATCGTGATCGGCCCGGCGAAACTGCTCGGCAAGCGCGGTGGCAAGCGCGATTTCGGGAAAGCCGGCGCATGACGCGCGTGACAGTGTTGTATTTTGCCAGCCTGCGCGATGCCGCGCAGGTTGCCAGCGAAAGGGTGGAGACGGAGGCCGCCGATCTCCGTGAGCTGTACGCGGAACTGCAGGCCCGCCACGGATTCGCGATCCCGCGCGAACGCCTGCGCGTCGCGGTCGATGGAGCGTTTGCGCGGTGGGACGAGGCGCCGCGCGAAGGCAGCGAGGTCGCGCTCATTCCTCCGGTCAGCGGGGGCTGAGATGCGACACTTCCGGCTATCGGAGACTCCGTTTGACACCGACACGCTGCGTGCCGGACTGCTCGACGCCCGTGTCGGCGGCTATGCCAGTTTCGAGGGATGGGTGCGCGATCATAACGTAGGTCGCGCGGTGGACGGACTGCGCTACGAGGCCTACGCCACGCTGGCCGAAGCCGAAGGCGAGCGCATCCTGGGCGAGGCACTGTCGAAGTTCGACATCCTCGACGCCCACTGCGTGCACCGTGTCGGCGACCTCGCCATCGGCGAGCTCGCAGTCTGGGTCGGCGTGACTGCCGCGCACCGCGATGCGGCGTTCGCGGCCTGCCGATTCATCATCGACGAAGTGAAATCGCGCGTGCCGATCTGGAAGCTCGAGCGTTACACAGATGGCGATGCCGGCTGGCTCCATCCCACGGGGGCGGCCTGATCTCCATAGGCCGACAGCAGCGGCGCGACATGCGCCGAGAACGCGCGCCAACGCCCGAGCGATCTCGCGTGCAGCGGCTGCCGCGCCTGCCACACGCTGGCCGTGCGTAACGGCACTTCTGAAGCGGCATCCAGCACCGCCTCGTTCCAGGACAGGTTCAGGAATCCGATCACCCGGCGCAACTCCGCTTCTGGTTCCGTGACAAGATCGGCGTAATCGACGTCCATCCAGGTTGTAGCCAATCGTGGCGGACGTTCGACGAGTCGCTGATAGCCTCGCTGGAAGGCGAGGATGTCTTGCCAGCCGTACGTCCATGCCATGCCGGCATGCGCGAAGTGCTGTGTGTAGCAAGACACTGCAACATCCCGCGGGTCGCGCCGGCAGTGGATGATGCGCGCACGGGGCAATTCCCGCGCAATCGCGTCCAGATGGCAAAAATTCAGCGGGTTTTTGTCGAGATAATATCGTCGCGGCGCATCGTCCTGACGCAGGTGCCGCAGATACATTTCCACCGGAATCTTTCCCTGCGCAAGCAGCTCCAGCCATGGCAGCTCCCCGCGATCGGCGATTTCCGGGTGTTGCCCCAGGCGTGTCGCGAGCAGGGTGGTACCCGAGCGCGGCAAGCCGATGATCAGCACGGCTTCTTCACCGCGGGTGTCAGGCGGTGGCAAGCCCGTCTGGTCCCGTAAGCAACTTTCGACAAAGGACTCCCACGCCGCGCGATCCCATGGCGCGCACTCACGCTGTTCGCGGTTGCCGCGGTCGAAGTACGCGAATGCCGGGGCGACCTCGCCGCGATCCAGGCAGAGCTTGCCGTTCGCGAAATCCAGTGCGATGCGTGAGGTTGGCGGCAGACGGTTTCGTGCCCGTTGCAGACTTTCGAGCATGGCCGGGAACGGATCCGGATCCTCTACCACACCGGTGTGCGCACGACGCAGCAGAGCGGCGGCATGGTTGGGCTCCAGTGCCAGGCAACGATCGAAACGTTCGCGCGCGACATCGAACTCGCCCAGCGCCAGCGACAACTCGCCCCCCAGGTACCAGTGCCCGGCACTGGCCGATTCGGCGAACGCGGCGCGCCAGATGTCCTCCGCCGTGCGATGCTGCTGGCATTCGCGCAGGAACACGATGAGGCTTGCGACCAAAGCCGAATTGTGGGGCAGCGCGGCGAAGAAGGCTTTGACTACCTGCGCGGCGGCTGCATAGCGACCCTGATCGCGCAGCAGATGCGCAAGCGCCAATGAGGCGTCACGATGATCCGGCGCGATTTGCAGTGCGCTGCGCAATTGCCGTTCGGCCTCGATTTCGCGTCCGAGCAGGCGCAGCGCGGCGCCTGCGATGAAGGCAGTTTCCCCGCGCGACTGTCCGGCATCCGCTGGCTGCCGTTGCGCCGCCCGCAATGCGGCGGCCGGATCGTGTCGGAGCAGATGGCGCAAGTTGTCCATTTCGGGTCGCCGTTTCGCACGGAGCATGCATTCTGCATTTTTACCGGATTCCCGGCTCGCCCCTCCAGCGGACACCTGCAAATGGCGATGACCCCGCCGGCTGACCTCGGCACCCGCGTCGATCGATACCGTTGCTGCCTTCCGGCCCTGGCGGGGTTTTCGACCTGGCGTCGCGAGGGGCCGACGGGGCCACC
>JBDSFV010000019.1:0-4875 GCA_039919355.1 Luteimonas sp.
GCGGCAGCAGCCATGTCGCCGAGTTTTTGCTCGATTTGTGACGCCAGTTGCAACACTTGCGCGGTGGCTGGTGCAGCCGCGAGGCGTCGCTCGGAAAAGGCGCGTGCCGCCAGGTAATGCCCGGCGCGGTATTCGCTGTCAGCCATCGCGGCGAGCGCCGCCGGGCTGCCGGGGTCCAGCTCGAGCGCGCGGCGCAGGTCGCGTTCGGCGCGCGCGGTCTGTCCGGCAGTGAGCGCGCAAGAGCCAGCGTTGGCCAGCGCGGCGGCCGGCGTCGGATATGCCGGATCGGCCAGCGCACGATCGAACAGGACCAGCGACTCAGCCGCCCGGCCGTTGCCGCACATCCAGGCACCGTAGTTGTTGAGGACGGCGCCACGGGTCGGCGCCAGGTCCACGGCCTTGGCGTAATGGCCGCCGGCCTGAGCGGCATGGCCTCGCTGCTCCTGGATCATGGCAAGGATCGTGTAGCCATCCGACGATTGCGGGTCGGCCTTGAGCGCGGCCTTTGCTTCGATTTCCGCCTCGTCGAGCTGGCCCGCCCCCAAGCGCTGCCCGGCCAGCGCGATGCGATCGATCGCCGCGATTCGCTGCTTGTCGCGCGGGTCGCTGCGAACCGTATATTCCGGAGCGACCTGGATGTAGCCGTGGCGCTTCAGGTTCGGCTTGATGAACGTCAAACGCGAACAGCTTGTTGCAACCAGCAAGGCAACCAGCGCAACCGCGATCGTGTCACGCAGTCGCATCGTTCATCCCCTGTGCTTCCAGCTTCTTGCGGAATTCCGCCTGGCGGCGGGTGCGGTCCATGACCTGTCCCTTGAGCTGGCCGCAGGCCGCGTCGATGTCGTCGCCACGGGTGCGGCGCACCATCGTCAGCACTTGCGCGTCGAGCAGCAGCTTCTGGAACGCGCGGATGTCGTCCTCGGGCGAACGTTCGAAGCGCGTGCCAGGGAACGGATTGAACGGGATCAGGTTGACCTTGGCCGCGTCCTTCATCTGCACCGCGTTGTCGAACTGGCGCATCAGTCGCGCGAGTTGGCGCGCGTGCTGCGGTTGGTCATTGACGCCCTTCATCATGGTGTATTCGAAGGTGATCGACGCGCGCGGCTTGCGCTGCACGTAACGATGGCACGCGGACATCAGCTCGGCAATCGGGTACTTCTTGTTGAGCGGCACGAGTTCGCTGCGCAATTCGTCGTTGGCCGCATGCAGCGACACCGCAAGCGAGACGTCGCTCTCTTCGCCGAGGCGGTCGATCATCGGCACCATGCCCGCGGTCGACAGCGTCACGCGCTTGTTGGCGAGACCGTAGCCGAGGTCGTCGCGCATGATGCTCATCGCGCGCACGACGTTGTCGAAATTCATCAATGGCTCGCCCATGCCCATCATCACCACGTTGGTGAGCTTGCGCCGGAGGTGCGGGACGTTGCCGAGGTGGCGCGCCGCGACCCAGACCTGGCCGATGATCTCGGCGGTCGACAGGTTGCGGTTGAAGCCCTGCGTACCGGTCGAGCAGAACTGGCAGTTCAGGGCACAGCCGATCTGCGAGGACACGCACAACGTGCCACGGCCCTTGTCGGGGATGAAGACCGCCTCGATCGCGTTCTTCGGATCCATGCCGAGCAGCCACTTGTGGGTGCCATCGACGGAAGGCTTGTCGAAGATGACCGTCGGCGCGCGCACTTCGGCGTGCTGTTCGAGCTTCGCACGCAGCGCCTTGCCCAGGTCGGTCATCTCGCTGAAGTCGGTGACGTAGCGATGGTGGATCCACTTCATCACCTGGTGCGCGCGGTAGCGCTTCTCGCCCAGGATCTGCTCGAAGAAGTCCTCGAGCGAGACACGGTCGAGGTCGAACAGGTTCTTCCTGCCCGACTCGGCCGCGTCATTGTTGGCCTGGTCCGACGCGCGCGCAGCCATCTGCGTTGCCTCATCGGCGAACACATTGTCGGTGGCGTTGTCGCGCGTCATGGTCATGGCTTAGCGGGCGTAAACGTCGGTGCTCGGGAAGAAGTACGACACTTCGATCGCCGCGTTCTCCAGCGAGTCGGAGCCGTGCACGGCATTGGCATCGATGGAATCCGCGAAGTCGGCGCGGATGGTACCGGCGGCTGCGTCCTTCGGGTTGGTCGCGCCCATCAGCTCGCGGTTCTTCAGCACTGCGCCCTCACCCTCCAGCACCTGGAGCATCACCGGGCCGGAGCTCATGAAGTTGACCAGCGCGTTGAAGAACGGACGCTCGCGGTGCACGGCGTAGAAGCCTTCGGCCTCCTGCTTGGACAAGTGCTTCATCCTGGCGGCGACGACCTTGAGGCCGGCCTGTTCGAAACGCGAATAGATTTCACCAATGACGTTCCTGGCCACGGCGTCGGGCTTGATGATCGAGAAGGTGCGCTCCAGCGCCATGGGGAATTTCTCCGGGCAGGCGGGTCGCAGAACATCCAGTTCGCAGCCCGAGGATAACAGAAAACCCGAGTCAGGACGCGGGTTTAGCCGACATGGCTGCGGTAATTCTAACGGAACCGACACACCGCTTGCACGCGGTCATCGCAGTTTCGATTGACGATGTTCAGTCCGGGGACTAGCATCAAACAAGCGTTTGATTCATGAGCTCGCTTCGTGGCCGCTACTGCCCACTTCTCCACCAAGGACCGCATCCTCGGCGCTGCCGAAGAGCTATTCGCCCAGTTCGGGTTTGCCGGCACGTCGCTACGCCAGGTGACCAGCCGCGCAGACGTCAACATCGCCGCGGTCAACTACCACTTCGGCAGCAAGGAAAACCTGGTCAACGAGGTCTTCCGCCGCCGCATGGACGAGATGAGCGCGCAGCGGCTTGCCAGCCTGAAGGCGGCCGTACAGCAGCATCCCGGTGAACTCGAGCCGGTGCTGGCCGCATTCGTCGAACCGGCGCTGGCACTGGCCCAGGATCGCCACGGCGGCGGCGCCTTCATCCGCGTCATTGCCCGCGCTTACGCCGAGAAGAACGACGGCCTGCGCAAGTTCCTCTCCAACCAGTACGGACACGTGCTACGCGATTTCGCCAAGGCAATCGCAGCCTGCGTGCCGGGACTGAGCAAGGAGCAGCTTTACTGGCGGCTGGACTTCCTGTCCGGCGCCCTGACCTATGCCATGGCCGACTTCGGAATGATCAAGCGCCCGTCCGGTGTATCCGAGGCGACACATCGCGAACGCGCGGCGCGCGAGTTGATCCGCTTCGCTGCCGCCGGCTTGAAAGCGGGAAACGAATTGTTTTAATTCAAAGGCTTATAGAATATGTCAGACAAACTTCTTGTGCGGCGCGCGGCAGTGCTCGGCGCCGGGGTGATGGGTGCGCAGATCGCGGCGCAGCTGACCAATGCCGGTGTCGACACGGTACTGTTCGACCTCGGGGCCAAGGATGGCGACGCAAACGGCGTCGTGCACAAGGCCATCGCCAACCTCGGCAAGCTGTCGCCTGCCCCGCTCGCCAGCAAAGCCTTGGCCGAGGCGATCGCGCCGGCCAACTACGACGACGGGCTGGAACTGCTACGTGGCTGCGACCTGATCATCGAGGCCATCGCCGAACGGATGGACTGGAAGCAGGATCTGTACCGCAAGATTGCGCCGTACGTGCCGGCACACACGGTACTGGCCAGCAACACCTCTGGCTTGGGCATCAACAAGCTGGCCGAAGTACTACCTGAGGAACTGCGCCATCGCTTTTGCGGCGTGCACTTCTTCAACCCACCGCGCTACATGCACCTGGCCGAACTGATCCCGGCTCGCAGCACGGACGTCGCCGTGCTGGAGGGCCTCGAGACCTTCCTCACCACCGCGCTGGGCAAGGGCGTGGTCCATGCCAAGGACACCCCGAACTTCATCGGCAACCGCATCGGCGTGTTCTCGATCCTGGCGACGATGCACCACACCGCGGAGATGGACCTGGGCTTCGACGAGGTCGATGCGCTGACCGGTACGGCGATCGGCCGGCCGAAGTCGGCGACTTATCGCACTGCCGACGTGGTTGGCCTGGACACCATGGCCCACGTCATCAAGACCATGGCCGACACGCTGCCAGCCGACCCTTGGCACCAATACTTCAAGGCACCGAAATGGCTGGAGTCGCTGATCGCAAAGGGTGCGTTGGGCCAGAAGACCGGAGCTGGCATCTACACCAGGCGCGGCAAGGACATCCTGGTACTGGACCTGAAGACGCAGGACTACCGCGTCAGCGCCGGTGAAGTGGCGCCGGAGGTCGGTGCGATCCTCAAGGAAAAGGATCCGCTGAGGAAATTCGCCGCCCTGCGTGTCAGCGACCATCCACAGGCACGGTTTCTTTGGTCGGTATTCCGCGACCTGTTCCACTACAGCGCCTACCACCTGGAATCGATCGCCGAGACCGCGCGCGACATCGACCTCGCCATCCGCTGGGGCTACGGCTGGTCGCTGGGTCCGTTCGAGACCTGGCAGGCCGCGGGCTGGAAACAGGTCGCCGAGTGGATTGCCGAGGACATCGTCGCTGGCAGGGGCATGAGCGGCGCGCCGTTGCCGGACTGGGTTTTCGATGGCCGCGAAGGCGTGCATGGCGTCGAAGGCAGCTACAGCCCCGGCAAGAACGCCAAGTTGCCGCGCCCGGCCCTCGCCGTCTACAAGCGCCAGCGCTTTCCCGATCCGCTGCTTGGCGAACGGTTCGATCCGGGCGAGACCGTATTCGAGAACGCCGGCCTGCGCCTCTGGCACGACGGCGACGACATCGCGGTTGCGTCGTTCAAGACCAAGTTGCATACGGTCAACGATCATGTGCTGGATGGCCTGCAGGAATCCATCCACATCGCCGAGCGTGATTTCCGCGGCATGGTGATCTGGCAGCCGAAGGAGCCGTTTTCGGCCGGCGCCGACCTC
>JBDSFV010000020.1:0-6638 GCA_039919355.1 Luteimonas sp.
GATCTTGGCCGGATCGCGGTTGGCTATCCCCGGTTCCACGGCAAGTCCTTTCAGCGCCTGCTTGACCGAGTAATACTCCGAATACATCGGGATCAGTTTCATACCGACATAGGCGAACAATCCGGCCACCCCCAGCACGATCACGAATCCGAGCAGGGTCATGCCGCTTTGCGTACGCTTCATTGCCTTCCCCTTTGCCGACCTGCGTCGATGATGGATGCGAAGCCTACGGTATCCGGCTACCGATCCGGTTGAAATCCACCCCGCCTGCGCTGCGGTCCCAGTTCATCCACACCAGGAACGCCTTGCCACGCAGGTTTGCCTCTGGCAGGAATCCCCAGAAGCGACTGTCCTCGCTATTATCACGATTGTCGCCCATCACGAAATAGTGCCCCGCCGGTACCGTCCATTCGCCCTCTCCCTGGACGAAGAACGGCAGATCGTCACGTTCGAGGACGGGATGCGGCCGCCCCGGCAGCTCCTCGGTCAGCAGCAACGCCCCGCTCATCTCCGCGCCCTGCCCCTTCGCGGCATAGCGGCCAATGCCGCGGTATTGCAGCGGCTGCCCATTCACGTAGACGGTGTCGTCGCGATAGGCGACGGTGTCGCCGGGCAGCCCGATCACGCGCTTGATCCAGTCCTGGTCGGGATGGTGCGGAGGACGGAACACCACCACGTCGCCGCGCCCGGGCTCTCCGGTGGCGATGAACTTGTGGTTGTTGATCGGCAGGCGCAGCCCGTAGGCGAACTTGTTGACCAGGATGAAATCGCCGATCAGAAGCGAGGGCATCATCGAGCTGGACGGGATCCTGAACGGCTCGGCGACGAAGCTGCGCAGCACCAGCACCACCGCCAGTACCGGGAAGAATGCCTTGGCGTAGTCGACGACCACCGGCTCCTTCGGCTCGAGCAGGCCGGCGCGCTCGGCGCGGCGTTTGGCGAAAAACAGCTTGTCGAGCAGCCAGACGACGCCGGTGAACAGCGTCAATCCCACGAGGGCAATTTCGAACCATCTCATTGCGATGCACTCTCCGTGACCCGCACCATTGCGGAAACGACGTCGGCCAGGACCGGCATCGCCAATCTTCTTGGGTTCCAGCCTACTTGTTGTCCACCTGCAACACGGCGAGGAAGGCCTCCTGCGGAATCTCCACGCGGCCGACCTGCTTCATCCGTTTCTTGCCTTCCTTCTGCTTCTCGAGAAGCTTCTTCTTGCGGGTGGCGTCGCCACCGTAGCATTTCGCCAGCACGTTCTTGCGCAGCGCCTTGACCGTGGTGCGCGCGATCACCTGCGCGCCGACCGCGGCCTGGATGGCGACGTCGAACATCTGCCGCGGGATCAGCTCGCGCATCTTCTCGGCGATCTCGCGGCCGCGGCGGTCGGCGTGGGCGCGGTGCACGATCAGGCTCATCGCATCGACCTTGTCGCCGTTGATGATCGTATCCACGCGCACGAACGGACCGGCGTCGAAGCGGATCAGGTGGTAATCCAGCGATGCGTAACCGCGGCTCACGGATTTGAGCCGGTCGAAGAAATCCAGCACCACTTCGGCCATCGGCAGTTCGTAGCTGATCTGCACCTGGCTGCCAAGGTACTGGATTCCCTTCTGTGCGCCGCGCTTCTCCTCGCACAGGGTGATGATGTTGCCGACGTAATCCGGCGGCGTCAGGATCGTGGCGAGGATGATCGGCTCGCGGATTTCCTGCAACCGGTTGGCCGGCGGCAGCTTCGCCGGGTTGTCCAGCGGCATGGTCGTGCCGTCGGTCAGCAGCACCTCGTAGACCACGGTCGGTGCGGTGGTGACCAGGTTGAGGTCGTACTCGCGCTCCAGCCGCTCCTGCACGATCTCCAGGTGCAACATGCCGAGGAAACCGCAGCGGAAACCGAAGCCCATCGCCTCGGAGGACTCGGGCTCGAAGCGCAACGCGGCATCGTTCAGGCGCAACTTCTCCAGCGCCTCGCGCAATGCCGGGTACTCATCGGAATCCACCGGGAACAGGCCGGCGAACACGCGTGGCTGCAATTCCTGGAAGCCGGGGAGCGGTTTCGCGGCGGGCAGGCTCGCCAGCGTCAGCGTGTCGCCGACCGGGGCGCCGTGCACGTCCTTGATCGAGGCGTTGATCCAGCCCACCTCGCCGGCGCCGAGCTTCGGCAAGTCCGTGCGCTTGGGCGTGAACACGCCGACCTTGTCGACCAGGTGGGTGCGGCCGGTGGACATCACCAGGATCTTGTCGCCGGGCTTGATCTCGCCCTGCATCACACGCACCAGCGAAACCACGCCAAGGTAGTTGTCGAACCACGAATCGATGATCAGCGCCTGCAGCCGGTCGGTATCGCGTGGCTTGGGCGGTGGGATGCGCCGCACGATCGCTTCCAGCACCTCGACCACGTTGAGTCCGGTCTTGGCGCTGATCGCGACCGCATCCTCGGCGTCGATGCCGATGACCGCTTCGATCTCCTTCTTGACCCGCTCGACATCGGCGGTCGGCAGGTCGATCTTGTTCAGCACCGGCACTACTTCCAGGCCCTGCTCGACCGCGGTGTAGCAGTTGGCGACCGATTGTGCCTCGACACCCTGCGCGGCATCGACCACCAGCAGCGCGCCCTCGCAGGCCGCCAGCGAGCGCGAAACCTCGTAGCTGAAGTCGACGTGGCCCGGGGTATCGATGAAGTTGAGCTGGTAGGTCTTGCCGTCGCGCGCGGTGTACGGCAGCGATACCGACTGGGCCTTGATGGTGATGCCGCGCTCGCGCTCGATCGGATTCGAGTCGAGCACCTGCGCCTCCATCTCGCGGGCCTGGAGCCCGCCGCAGAGCTGGATGATGCGATCGGCCAGAGTCGTCTTGCCGTGGTCGATGTGGGCGATGATCGAGAAGTTGCGGATGTGTTGCATCGAGCCTGGCTGCGTGCAGCGGCGCCATTGCGCCACGGGAGTCGTGACAAACATGACATTGTCGCACGCCGTCCACCGTACCCGGGCCGAATGTGCCGCGGTCGACAGTCCCCTGTGTAATCGGCGCGACGACCCAACGTCATCGCGCCATTCGGGCTTATTGCTCGCCGTCGGTACGCGGAGTCACTGCGACGAACTGGGTCGCGCCCCCGCGTCGCACCAGCAGCATCACCGTCTTCCCGACCTTGACCTTGCGCAGTTCGCGATCCAGCGCCGTCGGGCTGTCGACCGGATCGCGGCCGACCGAGAGGACCACGTCGCCGGGTTGCAGGCCGGCGTTGCGCGCTGCCAGGCCTTCGACACGGGCGATGCCGACGCCCTCACCCGGCTTGAGGCCCAGCTGGCGACGGTCGTCGGCGTCGAGCGGCTGCCCGACCAGGCCGAGCGGATTCGACGAACCCGCCGCCCGCGGACGCATCTCCGGCACCAGTGCGGCATGGGCCGTGCCCTGGTCGAGCTGGGTCAGGGTCAGGTCGAAATCGCGGGGCTTGCCTTCGCGGAGCACGGTGAGCCTGGCGCGCGAGCCCGGGGGCAATGCGCCGACCAGCGGCGGCAGATCGCTGGAATCGTTGATCGTGGTGCCGTTGAAGCTGCGGATCACGTCGCCGGGTTCCAGCCCTGCATTTTCCGCCGCACTGCCGGCGACGACATTGACCACCAGTGCGCCGCGCGTGTCGGGCAGCCCGAGGCCGCGTGCGTCGGCAGCCCCGAGCTGCTGCACGTTGACGCCGATCTGGCCGCGGCTGACCTTGCCGGTCGCCTTGAGCTGCCTGACCGCGCTCATCGCGGTATCGATCGGGATCGCGAAGCTCACGCCCATGTAGCCGCCGGAATTGCTGAAGATCTGCGAATTGATGCCGACCACTTCGCCACGGGTGTTGAGCAGCGGGCCGCCGGAATTGCCGCGGTTGATTGCGACATCGGTCTGGATGAAGGGCACATAGCGCTGGTCGGCGTACGGATTGCTGCGCCCGACGGCACTGACGATGCCCGCGGTGACCGAGTGGTCGAGCCCGAACGGCGAGCCGATCGCGACCACCCATTGCCCCGGCCTGAGCAGGCTGGAGTCGCCCAGGCGCAGGGTCGGCAAGCCGGTCGCAGCGATCTTCAGCAGCGCGACATCGGATTGCTCGTCGCTGCCGACGACCTTGGCGCTGAATTCACGCCGGTCCGACAGCCGCACCTTGACCTCGTCGGCGCCATCGACGACGTGGCGGTTGGTCAGCACGTAACCGTCGCCGGAGATGATGAAGCCGGTGCCCATCGAGATACCGCGACGGCCGCCCGGATCCTGCGGCATCCCCGGGAATGGCACGTCCGGGCCGAAGAAGTGACGGAAGAATTCCGGCATGCCCTCGTCGCCCGGCGTCTGCGCCTGCTGGTTGCCGCGGCCGCCGATCTCCGCCTCGATGTTGACCACGCCGGGCCCGACCTGGTCGACGAGGTTGGTGAAGTCCGGAAGCCCGACCACCATCTGCGGCGGCGGTGACGGCGACTGCGCGGTGGCGACGGGAAGCACGATCGCGGTGGTAGCGGCTGCGGTCACGGCGATCAGGGCCAACATGCGCACGCGTGCGGGGAGCGAGGACGCGGAAATGGCGGGCATGAAAAAGGATGGGAGCATCGAAGCGTTACCTCGATCAGGACACGGGAAACGAGAACGAAACCCTGCCGACGCAGCGGCGAAGCGTGTCGCGGCGCCGGACTGTCATGGTGCGATGCTCACGGCGGCGCGTTGCCGCTTTCTGCAATATTGTCGGCCGGTGCGACCGGTACGACCCGCGGCTCGAACGGATAGAACGACGGCGACGTCGCGCGGCTGCCGTAGTCCACCGTAAACGCACCGCTGGCCGATGCATTGGGCAGCAATGCGCGTGGCCACGGACGGTTCGGCAGGCTGACATGCTGCGCCGCGAACGGATCGGCGGGCGCAGCCAACGACGTGGCAGCGGCATTGACCGCAAATTCGACAGGTGCCTCGGTGACTGCACGCGCCGGAGTGCGCACCGCGGCGCGCTGGCTCTGCCCGCGCGAACGGTGGGTGGCGACGCGACGTGGCAGGTCGGCCACGGCGACCGCCGCCGCAAGCTGCGCGGCCTGGTCGGGAATGTTGGGCGCCGGAGCGGCGGGACGTGGCACGGCAGGCGCCGGCATGGCCGGAGAGGAATTCGCTGCCGTCGTTGCCGTGGCGATCTGCGCAGGCGCTTCGACCGCCGCGGGCACGGTCGCATCCGGCGACTGCCGCGCAACGAACAGGACTACGACCGCGACCGACGCCGCCAGCGCCGCACCGCCACCCCAACGCAGCCAGCGCGGCCGGCCCGCAATGATGGTGGTCGACACGCCTTGTTCGGCCGCGACCGCGACTGCCACGCGTTCAGCGAACCCTGGCGGCAACAGTGCGCCGGCCTGGCCCCGCAGGAGGTCGCCACAGTACTGCCAGCGTTCCCAGCAGCCGCCGAGTTCGGCATCGTGCTGCAATCGCCGCAGCAGGAAGCGCGCCTCGTCGGGTGACAACTCGCCATCCAGCAGCGCCGAGAGCTGCAGGCGGTTGTGGTCGAGGATCTTGTCGATGTTGTCTTGTCCGGGCGTCATCGGTTCGCACGCTCCCGCGTTGTCTCGGTATCCATCAGGGGCCGCATTTCCAGGTCGATCGCCTCGCGGGCGCGGAAGATGCGCGAGCGCACCGTACCGATCGGGCAATCCATCTTCTGTGCGATCTCTTCGTAACTCAGGCCGTCGACCTCGCGCAGGGTGATCGCCACGCGCAATTCCTCGGGCAATGCTTCGACCGCGCGCATCACGGTTTGTTCCAGCTGCTGGCGCATCAGTTCGCGCTCGGGGGTGTCGTTGTCGCGCAGGCGCAGGCCGGAAGCGAACTGTTCCGCGTCCTCGACGTCGATATCGTCGGTGGGCGGGCGGCGGTTTTGCGCGACCAGGTGGTTCTTCGCTGTGTTCACGGCAATCCGGTGCAGCCATGTATAGAACTGCGCGTCGCCACGGAAATTCCCGAGCGCCCGGTAGGCGCGCAGGAAGGTTTCCTGCGCCACGTCCTGGCACTCGCTCCAGTCGGCGATGTAGCGTCCGATCAGGCCGGCGATCCGATGCTGGTACTTGCGCACCAGCAGATCGAACGCCGCACTGTCGCCACGCTGCACGCGCCTGACCAGCTCGTGGTCCAGCTCTTGGGACAACTCCACTTCGGCCATGCCGCGCCGGCACTCCTGCATGTCAGCCCGGCCGTGGCCGGGCAGTGGGACAACGATGGAACGGGAAAGTTCACCCGAGAGCTTAATGGGGGCGGCATTGACGGCAATCAAATGCCGCCGGGATCATACTGGTTTCCCCGTACCCCATCGGATGTTGTGATATGACCGCAGGCCGCATGACCGCTGGCTTCGACGGGCTTCGCTTCCAGCACTGGCAGGTCGAATCGCGGACCGACGGCATCGTGCTGGTGACGATCGATCGTGCCGGCCAGTCCGTCAACGCGCTGTCGCAGGACATGCTGATCGAACTCGGTGCGCTGATCGAGCGCCTGGCGATCGATCCACCCAAGGGCGTGGTGTTCCGCTCCGGCAAGGCCTCCAGTTTCGTCGCCGGCGCCGACATCAAGGAATTCCAGGACTTCGACGCCAGGGGCACGGTCAAGGACGCGTTGTTCCGCGGCCAGCAGACGCTGCA
>JBDSFV010000021.1:0-7777 GCA_039919355.1 Luteimonas sp.
GACGCGCCCGAGGACGCGCAGTTCGCGATCTACGAGATGGGCGCCGGCAAACCCGGCGACATCGCCTACCTCACCGCGATCGCGCGGCCGGATGTTGCGCTGGTCAACAATGTCGCGCCGGCGCACCTGGAGCGCATGGGCAGCCTGCTCGGTGTGGCCGACACCAAGGCCGCGATCTACGACGCGCTGCCCAACGGTGGCGTCGCCGTGATCAATACCGATGACGCCTTTGCGCCGTATTTCGCCGAACGCGCGCACGGCCGCAGGTTGATCCGCTTCGGCCTGGATGCCAGCGCCGACGTGACCGCGCGCGACATCGCCTTCGCAGCCGACGGCGCACGCTTCATGCTGGTCACGCCAGAAGGCGAGACCGCCATCGAGCTGGCCCTGCCCGGTCGCCACAACGTGCTCAATGCCTTGGCGGCGGCGTCGCTCGCGCTCGGCGCCGGTGCTTCGCTCGACGCGATCCGCGACGGTCTCGCCGCAGCGCCCGCGGTCGCCGGCCGTCTGGTGTCGCATCACCTGCCCGGTGGCGCGTTGCTGATCGACGACAGCTACAACGCCAATCCGGGCTCGCTCGGTGCCGCCATCGACACGCTTGCGAGCGATGGCGGCGAGAGCTGGCTGGTGCTCGGCGACATGCGCGAACTTGGCGCCGATGCGCTGGCGTTGCATGCAGAAGCCGGGCGCCACGCGAAGACCGCCGGCATCGCGCGCCTGTACACGCTCGGCTCGCTCAGCGCCGCCGCCGCCGAGGCGTTCGGCGAAGGCGCGCGGACTTTCGATTCCCATGCCGGGTTGGCGACAGCGCTCGATGCCGATCTGCAGCGTGTCGTGGGAGGGGCTTCGGCCCCGACCGGATCCGCGGCGGCTGATGTCGGAGGTGAAGCCCCTCCCAGCGGCGTGCGCGTACTGGTGAAAGGCTCGCGCGGCAGCGCCATGGATCGCGTCGTCAGCGCATTACTGGGCCAGGGGGAGGGCGCCGTCCATGCTGCTTGAACTGACCCGCTGGTTGCAGCAGCTGCAGAGTCTGTTCGGCCTGTTTGGCTACCTGACCTTCCGCGGCATCCTCAGCGCACTGACCGCGCTGGCGCTGTCGCTATGGTGGGGCCCTGCAGTGATCCGCCGCCTCGCCCAGTTCAAGGGCGGCCAGCCGATCCGCAGTGACGGCCCGAAGACGCATTTTTCCAAGGCCGGCACGCCAACCATGGGCGGTGCGCTGATCCTGGTGACGGTGCTGGCCTCGGTGCTGCTGTGGGGCGACCTGCGCAACCGTTACGTGTGGCTGGTGCTGGCGGTGATGCTCGCGTTCGGCGCCATCGGCTGGTACGACGACTGGCTGAAGATCGTCAAGCGCGATCCGAACGGCATGAAATCGCGCTGGAAGTACCTCGCGCAGTCGCTGTGCGGCCTCGCCGCCGGCATCTTCCTCTATACGACCGCCGACGTGCCGGCGGCGACCACCTTCTACATCCCGATGTTCAAGTCGTTCGCGCTGCCGCTGGTCGGCATCAGCTTCGTCGCGATCGTCTACCTGTGGATCGTCGGCTTCTCCAACGCGGTCAACCTGACCGACGGCCTCGACGGCCTCGCGATCATGCCCACGGTGCTGGTCGCCTGCGCGCTCGGCGTGTTCGCCTATGCCTCGGGCAACGCGGTGTTCTCCAGCTACCTGCAGATCCCGCAGGTGCCCGGCGCGGGCGAACTGGTGATCATCTGCGCGGCGATCGCCGGTGCCGGCCTCGGCTTCCTGTGGTTCAACACCTATCCGGCGATGGTGTTCATGGGTGACATCGGCGCGCTTGCGCTCGGCGCGGTGCTCGGCACGGTCGCGGTGATCGTGCGCCAGGAACTGGTGCTGGTGATCATGGGCGGCGTGTTCGTGGTCGAGACGCTGTCGGTGATCATCCAGGTCGCGTCGTTCAAGCTCACCGGCAAGCGCGTGTTCCGGATGGCGCCGATCCACCACCACTTCGAATTGAAGGGCTGGCCGGAACCGCGCGTGATCGTGCGCTTCTGGATCATCTCGGTGGTGCTGGTCCTCGTCGGCCTCGCGACCTTGAAGGTGCGCTGATGAACGACGCCTCCATGAATGCGCCGCGCCAGGCCACCCGGCTCGATGCCATCCCCGGCCGCTTCGACCCGTGGCTGCTCGGCGTTTCGGTCGCACTCGCCTGCTTCGGGGTGGTGATGGTGGCCTCGAGTTCGATCGCGATCGGCGAAGGCCTCGGCGTCGGGCCGTTCTACTTCCTGGGCCGGCACGCGCTGTTCCTGGCGATCGGCATCGGACTGGCGGTGTGGCTGATGCGCACCGAGCTGAAGTCGGTCGAGCATCGCGACCGGCTGCTGCTGCTGCTGTGCTTCGTTCTGCTGCTGCTGGTGTTCGTGCCCGGCATCGGCCGCAGCGTCAACGGCGCGCGCCGCTGGCTCAACCTCATCGTCGCCAATTTCCAGGCGGTGGAAGCGGTCAAGCTGATGTACATCGTCTGGCTGGCGAGTTACCTCGTGCGCTTCCGCGACGAGGTCAACGCCACCTGGAGCGCGATGCTGAAACCGATCGGCGTTGCCGTCGGCCTGGTCGTGCTGCTGATCCTGCAGCCGGACTTCGGTTCGCTGGCGCTGATCCTGGCGATCACCGCCGGCATGCTGGTGCTTGGCGGCGTGCACATGCCGCGCATGTTCGGGCCGGTGCTGGTCGGGCTGCCGGTGCTGGCGATGATCGCGATCGCCGAACCGTACCGCGTGCGCCGCTTCACCTCGTTCCTCGATCCGTGGGCGGATCCGTTCAACAGCGGCTACCAGCTCACCAATGCGCTGATGGCGGTGGGGCGCGGCGAATGGTTCGGCGTCGGCCTCGGCGCCTCGGTGCAGAAACTCGCCTACCTGCCGGAAGCGCACACCGACTTCATCCTCGCGGTGATCGCCGAGGAACTGGGCTTCGCCGGTGTCTGCCTGGTGATCGGCATGTACGCGCTACTGGCCGGGCGCGCCTTCTGGATCGGGCTGCGTTGCGTGGAGATGCGCCGTCATTTCGCCGGCTACTGCGCGTTCGGCATCGCGTTGTGGATGAGTTTGCAGAGTTTCGTCTCGATCGGGGTCAACCTCGGCCTGCTGCCCACCAAGGGATTGACGCTACCGCTGATTTCTTCCGGCGGTTCCAGCGTGCTGATGACCTGCGCCGCGCTCGGGCTGTTGTTGCGTGTGTCCTACGAACTGGATCGCGCCGAGCGCCAGGTCGCCAAGTTGCGCGGCGATGCGTTGCAACCGGCAACGGGCAACGTGCCGTCGACCACGCAGCCGGCGCCTGTCGATGTCGCGGCGCGCGGCGGCAGCCGACCACGGCAGCGGGGCGAGCCTGCCCTCGGGCAGGCTCGCAACAACGCGCAGCCGTCGCTCGGCTTGAGGAAAGGCAAGTGAGCACGTCTCGCACCAGCATGGATCGCGACGCCCCCGTCATGATCCTGGCCGGTGGCACCGGCGGGCATATCTTCCCGGGCCTCGCGGTTGCGGCTGCACTGCATGCGCGCGGCGTGCCGGTACTGTGGCTTGGCGTCAGTGGCGGCATGGAAACGCGGCTGGTACCGCAGCACGGCATCGCCATCGACACGATCGCGGTGAAGGGCCTGCGCGGGAAAGGCGTCGTTGCGCTGCTGGGTGCGCCATTGCATGTCTTCAATGCAATCCGGGCGGCGATGCGGGTGATGCGCGCGCGGCAGCCGTTGGCGGTGATCAGCTTCGGCGGTTACGCCGCCGGTCCTGGCGGGATCGCGGCGAGACTGCATGGCACGCCGCTGGTGGTGCACGAGCAGAATCGCGCGCCCGGCCTGACCAACCGCGTGCTGGCGCGTTTCGCGCGGCGCGTGCTGACCGGATTCCCGCAGACCTTCCGCGGCATCGCAGAGACCGTCGTCGGCAACCCGGTGCGCGGCGAGATCGCGATGCTGCCGGCGCCGGCGCAGCGCTTTTCGCAGCGTGCCGGGGCGCTGCGGCTGCTGGTGCTCGGCGGCAGCCAGGGCGCGCGTGCGCTCAACAGCGCGGTACCACGGGCGCTGGCGGATTTGCGTGGTGCGGTCGAGGTGCGCCACCAGTGCGGCGAGAAGCTGCGCGAGGACGCCGAGCGCGCCTACGCCGACGCCGGAGTCGCCGCATCGGTCGAGCCGTTCATCGCCGACATGGCCGCGGCGTACGCGTGGGCCGACCTCGTGGTCTGCCGTGCCGGTGCGCTGACGCTGGCGGAACTGTGCGCAGCCGGCGTCGGCAGCGTGCTGGTGCCGTTTCCGCAGGCAGTCGACGACCACCAGACCAGCAACGCCGAATACCTGGTGGAGCGTGGCGCGGCCCTGCTGCTGCCGCAGGGCGATGCGCTTGCCCACGAATTGCGCGACGTGCTCGCCGCACTCGCGGCCGATCCCGGGCGACGGCTGGCGATGGCCGAGGCCGCACGCCTGCTGGCGAAACCGGACGCCGCCGAACGCGTCGCCGACATCGTGCTGCAGGAGGCCGCATGAGCACGACGCGCCGCCTGCTCGCCACCCGTGACCTCGCCCAGGCCGATGTCGCCCGCGCCTTCCCTCGCGTGCATTTTGTCGGCGTCGGCGGCGTCGGCATGAGCGGGATCGCGGAAGTGCTGTGTACGCTCGGCTACCAGGTGTCGGGCTCGGACAACGCTGACAACGCCACCACCAGGCGGCTGGTGTCGCTCGGAGCGGCCGTCTACCGCGGCCATGCCGCCGCCAATGTGCTCGGCGCCGACTGCGTGGTGGTGTCGAGCGCGATCAGGGGCGACAACCCCGAACTCGCCGAGGCGCGCGCGCAGCGCATTCCGATCGTGCCGCGCGCGGAAATGCTGGCCGAGCTGATGCGCTTCCGCCGCGGCATTGCGGTTGCCGGCACCCACGGCAAGACCACGACCACATCGCTGCTGGCCAGCGTGCTCGGCGAGGGCGGGCTCGATCCGACCTTCGTCATCGGCGGCCAGTTGCTTGCCGCCGGTGCCAACGCGCGCCTCGGCGGCGGCGACTGGCTGGTGGCCGAAGCCGACGAGAGCGACGGCAGCTTCCTGCGCCTGAACCCGCTGGTGGCGATCATCACCAACATCGATGCCGATCACCTGGAGAACTACGGCGGCGACTTCGCGCGCGTGCAGGCGGCATTCGCCGAGTTCCTGCACCGGCTGCCGTTCTATGGCCTCGCGGTGTTGTGCATCGACGATCCGGAAGTCGCGGCGCTCGCCGCCGACACACCGCGCCACCTTGTGACCTGCGGTTTCGATCCGGGCGCCGACGTGCGCGCCGAGGACGTGAGCCAGGACGGCGCCTGCATGCGCTTCACGCTGTGCCTGCCTGACGGCTCGCGCACCGCGATCGAGCTTGCGCTGCCCGGTCGCCACAACGTGCAGAACGCGCTGGCCGCGGCCGCGGTCGGCTGGCAGCTGGGGATCGATCCGGCCGCGATCGCACGCGCGTTGGCCGCGTTCGCCGGTATCGGCCGCCGCTTCAACCTGCTGGCGCAACTGCGCACCGAAAAGGGCGCATTGGTGCAGCTGGTCGACGACTACGGCCACCATCCGAAAGAGCTCGAGGCAGTGTTCGCCGCCGCCCGCGGCGGCTGGCCCGACAAGCGCCTGGTGGTCGCATTCCAGCCGCACCGCTACAGCCGCACCCGCGACCTGTTCGACGATTTCGCCAGCGTGCTGTCCACCGTCGATGCGCTGGTGCTGACCGAGGTCTATCCCGCCGGCGAGGCGCCGATCGTCGGTGCCGATGCGAAGTCGCTGGCGCGTGCGATCCGCGCCCGTGGTCGCATCGATCCGGTCGTCGTCAGCGCTGCCTCCGACCTCGCCGCGGTACTGCCGGACGTGCTGCACGACGGCGACCTGTTGCTGCTGATGGGCGCCGGCGACATCGGCCATGCCGCGCAGCAGCTGGCCGCGCACGGTTTCGAAGGAGCCAACAAGTGAGTGCGCATCCCGCTCTTTCGCAGGTGTTCCCGCCGCCGAAGGTCATCGACCCGGCCGTGTTCGGCCGCGTCGCGGTACTGATGGGCGGCACCAGTTCCGAGCGTGAGGTGTCGCTGGATTCCGGCCGCAACGTGCTGGAGGCGTTGCGCGCGCGCGGCGTCGACGCGCGTGCGGTCGACGGCATTCCAGCGCTTGCGGTGGCGCTGGTGCAGCGCCAGTTCGACCGTGTGTTCAACATCCTCCACGGCCACAACGGCGGTGGCGAGGATGGCGTGCTGCAGGGGCTGCTGGAAGCGCTCGGCGTGCCGTATACCGGCTCCGGCGTGCTCGGCTCGGCGCTGTCGATGGACAAGATCCGCAGCAAGCAGGTGTGGCTGTCGCTCGGCCTGCCGACGCCGCGCTACGTGCGCCTGTCCGAGGGCGGCGACGTGCACGCGGCGGCGCGCGAACTCGGCTTGCCGGTGATCGTCAAGCCGGCATGCGAAGGCTCCAGCGTCGGCGTCAGCCGCGTGTTCACCGATGCCGATCTCGACGCCGCGGTCGAGCTCGCGTCGCGGTATCCAGGCGAGCTGTTGATGGAGCAGATGATCCAGGGCGACGAACTCACCGTCGGCATCCTCGGCGATGTCGCGTTGCCGTCGATCCGGATCGTGCCCAAGGGGCAGTGGTACGACTACCACGCCAAGTATGTCGCGGAGGACACCCAGTACCTGTGCCCCGGACTCGAAGGCGAGGCGGAAGCCGAGATCCGCCGGATTTCGCTCGCCGCGTTCGCCGCGCTCGATTGCGCCGGCTGGGCTCGGGTCGACTTGATGCGCGACCGCGCCAGCGGCAGGTTCCACCTGCTCGAGGTGAACACCGCGCCCGGCATGACCAGCCACTCGCTGGTGCCCAAGGCCGCGCGCCAGCTCGGCCTCGAATTCGACGAACTGTGCTGGCGGATTCTTGAAATGACCGTGGATGCGGAGGGTGCGCGCGGATGAACGCAGTGCTGCGCATCCTGGCCTGGGCGCTCGCGGTGGCGCTGGTGGCGCTGCCGGTGGTGGCCGTCGTCAACGGCTGGATCGGTGCCGATCGCTGGCCGCTGCGCACGCTGCGGGTACAGGGCGAACTCGAGCGGGTGGATGCACGGCAGTTGCGCGCGACCGTACTGCCGTACGCGGTGAAGGGATTCTTCGCGGTGCGGCTGGGCGATGCGCAGGCCGCGGTGGCGAAGATGCCGTGGGTGGAGCGCGCCGAGGTTCGCAAGCGCTGGCCGGACGTGATCGAGGTGCGCATCGTCGAGCACCACCCGTTCGCACGATGGGGCAGGGACCGGCTGCTGTCGGAACACGGCCGCCTGTTCCCGGCCAGGGGCGTGACCTTACCCAAGGGCCTGCCGCTGCTCGACGGCCCTGACGCGCGCGTCGCCGACGTGGTCGCGCTGTACAACGAATCGCGTGCGTTGTTCGCGCCGAGCGGGATCGACGTGCGCAGGCTGGTGCTCGACCGCCGCGGCAGCTGGTCGCTGACGCTCTCCAACGGTACCCAGGTCGTGATCGGCAGCAACGAAGCGCGGCTGCGCCTGACCCGGTTCGCACGGTTGCTGCCACAGCTGCTGTCGCAGAAACAGTTGCCGTTGACCCGCGCGGACCTCCGGTACACCAATGGTTTTCCGCTGAGCTGGCCGCCTTCTAAACCCCTTCCCCCGCAAGCGGGGGAAGGCTGGGATGGGGGTGCGTCAGCGCCCGCTCGCCCCCACCCCGACCCTCCCCCGCTTCGCGGGGGAGGGAGCCACCTGCAAGGACAGACATGAATCGCAAGGGTGACAAGGCACTG
>JBDSFV010000022.1:0-6303 GCA_039919355.1 Luteimonas sp.
TGCAGGCGCGGCAGATGCAGTTCCAGCACGCCGACGGGGGTAGCCTCGGCGCTGACCAGGAAGCTGCGCAGGCGCAGGCGCTGGCCGCGGCGTTGCAGTCCGGGATGCCCAAGGTCGGCCGCAACGATCCCTGCCCCTGCGGCAGCGGCAAGAAGTACAAACACTGCCATGGGCAGCTGGCCTGACGCATGGCTCCCTTCTCCCCGCGCAGCGGGGAAAAGGTGCCGAAGGCGGATGAGGGGCCGGCGGAGCGATGTCAATCCGCACCTGTCGTCGCGGCATACGCTGTTGACACGCACCCCTCACCCGGCGCTACGCGCCACCCTCTCCCCGCATCCGCTGGGCGAGGGAGAAGCTGCGGCAGCGTCCGCGCACATCGGTGCTTGATTCCCCCATCATCGAAGTCGTCGCCGGCGTCATCACCGACGCCCATGGCCGCATCCTGCTGGCGCGCCGCACCGAGGGACGCGATCTCGCCGGCCTGTGGGAATTCCCCGGCGGCAAGCGTGAGCCGGGCGAGACCCCCGAGGCCGCTCTGGCGCGCGAGCTGCACGAGGAACTCGGCATCCAGGTCGGGCCCGGCACACCGCTGATCGCGGTGCCGCAGCAGTATCCGCACAAGCGCCTGCGGCTCGACGTGCGCCGGATCGCGTCGTGGCGCGGCACGCCGAAAGGGCACGAAGGCCAGGCGCTGGCGTGGGTGCCGCAGCACAAGCTGGCGAGCTACGCGATGCCGCCGGCGGATCGTCCGGTGGTCGCGGCGCTGCTGCAGCCGGATCGTTACCTGATCACGCCGACACCGGGCGACGACGCATCGTGGCTCGCGGCGCTGCAGCGCGCGCTGGCCGGTGGCATCCGGCGCGTGCAACTGCGCGCGGCGCCCGCGATCGCCCCCCCGCGCTGGCGCACCCTGCTCCACAAGGCGGTGCAATGCTGCCAGGCCGCGGATGCCGACGTGCTGCTCAACGGCGACATCGCCCTGGCGCGCGAACTCGGCATCGGCGTGCACCTGCGCGCGGTGCAGCTGCGGGAATTACAGCAGCGTCCGTTGCCCGACGGCCTCGCCGTCGCCGCGTCCTGCCACGATGCCGATGAACTCCGGCACGCACAACGGCTCGGCTGCGACTTCGCGGTGCTCGGGCCGTTGCGGCCGACGCCGACGCACCCGGGCGCGGCCGGCATCGGCTGGTCCGGTTTCGCCGCGCTGCGCGAGCGGGTCTCGCTGCCGATCTATGCGATCGGCGGGATGGCGGTGGACGACATCGCCGCCGCACGTGCCCATGGCGGGCAGGGCATCGCCGCGATCCGTGGGCTGTGGCTGAACCTCTGAAAATTTCTTGTCATTCCGAGCCGAAGGCGAGGAATCTGCTTTGCGTCATCATCGAAGCAAGCAGATTCCTCACTACGTTCGGAATGACATCAGCTGGGTCTCAAGTGCCCGCCGCCAACGCCCGATACTGCGCATCCAGCGCCGCCACATGCGCCGCGAGCGCATCGAGCGGCCCGTCGTTGGCCAGTACGTCGTCGGCGATCGCCAGCCGTTCGCGACGGCTGGCCTGCGCGGCGACCATGCGTGCGGCGAGCGCGACATCGATCCCGTCGCGTTGCAGCAAGCGTGCGATCTGCACCTCGACCGGCACATCGACCACCAGCGTCCGATCCAGCCAAGGATAGCCCTGGCGTCCGCCGCCTTCGGTCAGCAGCGGGATCGCGACCAGTGCGTACGGCCCGGATGCAGCCGCACTCACCGCCTGCAACGCGTCGCGCACGCGCGGATGCACGATCGCCTCCAGCCGCCTGCGGGCGTCGTCATCGTCGAAGATGCGGCGCCGCATCGCGGCGCGATCGAGCGCGCCGTCGGCAGACAGGACGCCCGGACCGAATGCGGCGACGACCGCGGCCAGGCCTTCGGAGCCGGGCGCCACGGCTTCGCGCGCGGCGACATCTGCATCGGCCACCGCCACGCCCAGGGCTTCAAAACGTCGCGCGACCTCGCTCTTGCCCGAGGCGACGCCACCGGTCAGGCCGACGCGGTAACCCGCCATCGCGTCAGCGCAGGCCGGACAGGTGCAGGTAGGCGTCGATGAGCTCCTGGCCCCAGAAGAACACCAGCCAACCCGCGGCGGCGAGGTAGGGACCGAACGGGATCGGCGTGGCGCGGTCGCGGCCTTTCGCCACCAGCCAGATCGAGCCGACGATCGCGCCGACCAGCGACGACAGCAGGATCGTCGGCACGATCCCTTGCAACCCGACCCAGGCACCCAGGGCCGCGAGCAGCTTGAAGTCGCCATGGCCCATGCCTTCCTTGCCGGTGAGCTGCTTGAACAGCCACCACACCGACCACAAACTGAGGTAGCCGGCGATTGCGCCCAGCACCGCCGGTTTGCTCGAAAAGTACAGGCCGTCGATGCTGGCGGCCAAGCCCAGCCACAGCAGCGGCAAGGTGAGCTGGTCCGGCAGCAGTTGCGTGCGCAGGTCGATGCCCGACAACGCCACCAGGAAGCAGGTCAGCAGGATCGCACCGAAGCCCTGCCAGCCGAAACCGAAACGCCACACGCACGCCAGCACCAGCAGCATCGTCAGCAGTTCGACCAGCGGATATTGCAGTGAGATCGGTGCGTGGCAACTGCGGCAGCGGCCGCGCAGCGCCAGCCAGCTGAGCACCGGGATGTTCTCCCACCACGTCAGCTGGTGCTTGCAGTGCGGGCAGTGCGAACGTTCGACCACGATCCCGGGCGGTGGCGGGTCGTACAGCTCCGCTTCGCCCAGCACTTCGCGGCTGTCGCGCTTCCATTGCCATTCCAGGCGCCTGGGCAGGCGCAGGATCACGACGTTGAGGAAGCTGCCGACCAGCAGTCCCAGTCCGGCCGCGGCGGGATAGCCGAGGCCGGGGTTCTGGTCAAGGAAGGACATTGAATATCTCTGGTGCAGAGCGAACGAAGTTCAACGGCTCGCAAGCCCGTTCAGCCGGCGCGCGGCGGCGCGTTGCGGGTGAACCTTGGGCCAAGGCCGTCCCGGCGCGGTCGAGAAATGACATTCAATATCCCTGGTTCAGAACTGACCGAAGGTCAACGGCCCGCAAGCGGGTTCAACCAGCGCGCGGCGGCGCGTTGCGGGTGAGCCGTTGGCCAATGTCGTCCCGGCGCGGTCAGATCGCGGCGGCGAGCTTGAAGATCGGCAGGTACATGCCGATCACCATGCTGCCCACGACGATGCCGATGATGATCATGATCAGCGGCTCGAGCAGGCTGGCCAGCGCGTCGACCGCGTTGTTGACCTCTTCCTCATAGAACTCGGCGACCTTGAACAGCATCGCGTCGAGTGCGCCGGCCTCCTCGCCGATCGCGACCATCTGCACCACCATGTGCGGGAACAGGTTGACCTGCTTCATCGCCATGTTCATCTGGTAACCGACCGACACGTCGTCGCGGATGCGGTGCACGGCTTTTTCGTAGACGGTGTTGCCGGTGGCGCCGGCCACGATGTCCAGGGCCTCGACCAGCGGTACACCGGCCTTGAAGGTGACGGCCAGGGTGCGCGCGAAGCGTGCGATGGAAGCGTTATGCAGGATCTGGCCGACAATCGGAATCTTCAGCATCATCCGGTCGAGGAAGTGGGCGAATGGCTGCGAGCGCTTCTTGAAGAAGATGAAGGCGAAGATCGCGCCGACCACGGCGATCAGCACCAGCCACCACCACGCGATCATGAAGTCGCTGGCGCCGATGATCATCAGGGTGAACGCAGGCAGGTCGGCGCCGAAGCTCTTGAACACCTCCTGGAATTGCGGCACCACGAACACCAGCAGGATCGCGCTGACCAGGATCGCCACCGCGATCACCGTGGCCGGGTAGAACAGCGCCTTCTTGATCTTGCCCTTGAGGCTCTCGATGTTCTCCTTGTAGCTGGCGATGGTGTCGAGCACGGTTTCCAGTACGCCCGAGGTTTCGCCGGCCTTGACCAGGTTGCGGTAGAGCTCGTCGAACTGCACCGGATGCTTACCGAGAGCCTCGAACATCGACGAGCCGCTCTCGATGTCGGCGCGCAGCGCGTTGACCAGATTCTTGGTCTTGGGGTTCTTCTGGCCGCCGGCGATGATCTCCAGTGCCTGCACGATCGGCACGCCCGACTTCATCATCGTCGCCAGCTGGCGGCTGAAGATGGCGATATCCCGGGCGCTGACGCGCTTGCCTGCGCTGCCGAACAGCGGCTTGGGCTTGGGCTTGACCACGGTCGGGGTGATGCCCTGCCGGCGCAGATCGGCGCGCACCAGGTTGGCGTTCTTCGCCGACTGCTCACCCTTCATCGTGGTGCCGCGCTTGTCTCTGCCTTCCCAGACGAAGATCTCGAACGGGTCGGGGCGGCGGATGGTCTTCTTGACGACGGTACGGGTCACGGCCATGGCTTCAATCCTTGGTGACGCGGTTGATTTCGGCGAGGCTGGTGACGCCATTCCTGACCTTCAGCAACGCCGACTGGCGCAGGTCGCGGACGCCGGCACGCAGCGCGGCCTCGGTGATCTGCTGCACGTTGCCGCCGGCCAGCACGATGGCCTGGATCTCGTCGGTCATCGGCATAACCTGGTACAGGCCGGTGCGGCCCTTGTAGCCCTCGGTACAGTCCTGGCAGCCCACCGCCTCGTACAGGGTGATGCCGGCATGGATCTCGTCGGTGCTGAAGCCTTCGGCCAGCAGCGCGTGCTCGGGCAGTTGCATTGGCCGCTTGCAGTCGTGCAGGCGGCGCGCGAGACGTTGGGCGATCACCAGCGTGATGCTCGAGGTGATGTTGAACGGCGCCACGCCCATGTTCATCAGGCGCGCGATGGTCTGCGGCGCATCGTTGGTGTGCAGGGTCGACAGCACCATGTGGCCGGTCTGGGCGGCCTTGATCGCGATCTCGGCGGTTTCCAGGTCGCGGATCTCGCCGACCATGATCACGTCCGGGTCCTGGCGCAGGAACGAGCGCAACGCCGCGGCGAAGGTCATGCCGCGCTTGAGGTTCATCTGCACCTGGTTGATGCCGTTGACGCGGATTTCGACCGGGTCCTCGACCGTGGAGATGTTGCGCTGCTCGTCGTTGAGGATGTTGAGCGCGGTATACAGCGACACGGTCTTGCCCGAACCGGTCGGCACGGTCACCAGCACCATGCCGTACGGCTTCTGCACCGCGTCGAGGAACAGCTGCTTCTGGTCCGCCTCGTAGCCGAGCTTGTCGATGCCGAGCTTGGCGGTGCCCGAATCCAGGATGCGCAGCACGATTTTCTCGCCGAACAGCGTGGGCAACGTGCTGACGCGGAAATCGATCTGCTTGGTCTTGCTCAGGTTGAGCTTGATGCGGCCGTCCTGCGGCACCCGCTTCTCGGCGATGTCCAGCTGCGCCATCACCTTCAGGCGCGCGGCGATGCGCGCCTGAAGCTTGACCGGCACCTTGGCCACCTGCTTGAGGATGCCGTCGATGCGCTGGCGCACGCGGTAGTCGGTTTCGTAGGGCTCGAAGTGCACGTCCGAGGCGCCACGGCGGATCCCGTCGACCAGCACCTTGTTGATGAACTTGACCACCGGCGTGTCGTCGCCCTTGGCATCGACGCCGGTGTCGCCGGCGAACTCGTCGTCGCCGCCGCTGACCTGGAGGGTTTCCATGCCCTCGCTGTCGCTGACCGCATCGGCGAGCGCGTCGGCCGACTCCAGCCAATGGTCGATGGTGCGCTTGATCCGGTCCTCGTCGACCAGGATCGCCTCGACCGCCAGGTTGGTGTGGAACTTGATCTCGTCGAGCGCGCGCGTGTTGGTCGGGTCGGCGATGCCGACGAACAGCCGACCGCCACGCCTGAACAACGGCAGCACGTTGTGCTTGCGCACCAGCTCCTCGCTGACCAGCTTGATCCCGGACTGGGCGGGATCGAGCGAGGAGACATCGAAGATCGGCATGCCGAACTCGATCGAGTTGGCCGCGGCCAGGTCGGCCGGCGCGATCAGCTTCTTCTCCAGAAGATAGCCGGCGAGCGGACGGCGCTCCCTGGTGGCCGCGTCCATCGCCTCGCGCGCGGAGCCTTCGTCCAGCGCCCCGTCCAGCACCAGGCGCCGGGCAATGCCGGTGATTCCCACCAGGTTGGCGGTCGCGACGGCTGCCATCGCAAGTCCTCTCGGTATTCCCCAGCCGACTTTACCTCAAACCCGCGCCAACGCGAACGGACCTGCTGCTCCCTTCCCGAAAACCGCCCTGCTCCCGCCAACCCCGGCTTTCACGCTACCCTTGCCCGCGAAGGGGAGAACGCATGCGCATCTCGGTGATCCTGCCGGCCAAGAA
>JBDSFV010000023.1:0-9488 GCA_039919355.1 Luteimonas sp.
ACAGCGTCGAACTGCGGATCGAGGCCGAAGCGGTACGCAGCGGTTCGGTCGCAGAAGACATCGACGCCAACCAGCCACCCGCGGAATCGCTGATGCCCCAGCCCGACGAAAACACCCCGCTGCCACCCGACGAAACCCTGCCGAATCCATGAACCTGAAGAACCCTGCCGACCGCTGGGGCGCCATCAGCCAGTCGTTGCACTGGTTGATCGTCGCGCTGATCATGGTCATGGCGTATCTCGGTCTGAGCATGACCGACCTGCCCAATAATCCCTACAAGATCCGGCTCTACACGCTGCACAAGTCGGTCGGCCTGAGCCTCCTCGCGCTGGTCCTGCTGCGGTCGCTGTGGCGCGCCTACGCCGGCGCGCCGCGGCCGGTGCCGGGCACGCCGGACTGGCAGGAGCGCGTTGCCTCGCTGACCCACTTTGCGATGTACGCGCTGCTGCTGGCGCTCCCGCTCAGCGGCTGGGTCTTCAACTCGGCTGCGGGTTTTCCCCTGCAATGGTTCGGCGCGGTCAACCTGCCGGCGATCGTCGGCAAGGATCCCGGCCTTCGCGAACTTTCCAGGCAATGGCACCAGATCCTGTTCTGGGCATTGGTCGTACTGGCCTTGGCGCATGCCGCGGCCGCGTTCTACCACCACCTGTTCCGGCACGACGCCACGCTCGCACGCATGCTGCCGCGCAACTGGTTGCGCGTTCCTTCAGCCCAGGATCCTCCGCATCAGGATGTTCCCCAACAGGATGCTCCCCATGCCTAGGTTCACTTCGCTGGCGCTCGCCGCCGTGCTCGCGTCCGCCGCCGCGTCGGCGTTCGCCGCCGACTACGCGCAGTCCCCGGGTTCGGCGCTTGTGTTCGCAGGCACCTACGAGGGCGAGGTGTTCACCGGGCGCTTCCCCGGCTTCGCGACGACGCTGTCGTTCGATCCGCGGCAACTGGCGAACGCCAAACTCGACGTCACCATCCCGCTCGCCACCGCGACGACCGCCAACGACGACTACGACGGCGAACTGCGCGGCGCTGCGTTCTTCGACTCGGCGAAGTTCCCGCAGGCGCATTACACGGCGACGAAGTTCCGCAGCCTCGGCGGCAACCGGTACGCTGCCGACGGCACGCTGTCGCTGCACGGCGCCAGCAAGCCGGTCACGTTGACCTTCACCTGGACGCCGGGCGCACGGCCGGTGCTGGCCGGCAAGGCCACGGTGAAGCGCCTCGACTTCGGCGTCGGCGGCGGCGACTGGGCCGACACCAGCCTGGTCCCGAACGAGATCGCGATAAGCACCAAGGTGGTGTTCGCACCGGTGAAGTAGGCATTGTTCGTCATTCCAGCGAGGGCGGAAGCGTTAGCTGTTCCTTCTCCCCGCGCTGTTTGCGGGGAGAAGGTGCCGAAGGCGGATGAGGGGCCAAAAGCTCGCGGCTGCAAGCCGCTGCTACAGGGCCAGCCAGCGGCGCAAGGCGTCGGCATCGAACGGCCAGCCGAGTTCGCGTCCATCCATCTCGTCCCGCAACACCGGCACGCGCTCCCCGTAACGCGCCTCCAGCGCCGCGTCGCCATCGATGAACACGCTGTCTAACTCCGGCGCACGCACGCCGGCCAGCAGTGCCAGAGCCAGGTCGCAGAGATGGCAATCGTCGCGCTGGTAGAGGATCAATGCCATGACGGTGTCGGTGTGGCCGGAGGCATAGAATAGGCGCTGCTCCAACACAACCAGGGTCCACGGGATTCGCTCATGGCCGTCAGCACCTTCGACCTGTACAAGATCGGCATCGGACCGAGCTCCTCGCACACGGTGGGACCGATGCGTGCCGCCGCGCGCTTCGTGCAGAAGTGGCTGGATGAGTCCGGCCGCCTGCAGGACGTGGCGCGCTTCCGCGCCGAGGTGTTCGGTTCACTGGCGATGACCGGCCGCGGCCATGGCACCGACAAGGCGGTGCTGATGGGGCTCGAAGGCCACTGGCCCAACGAGATCGATCCCGACCTGATCCCGGCTGCGCTCGAACGCATCCGCGGCGGGAAACGGATCAACCTGCTCGGTACGCATCCGGTCGCCTTCGACGAGAAGCGCGACCTGATCATGAACAAGCGCCAGAAGCTGCCGTTCCACACCAACGGCATGCGCTTCAGCGCCTACGACGCCGACGGCAGCGAGATCGCCACGCGCGACTACTACTCGGTCGGCGGCGGTTTCGTGGTCAACCAGGACGAGGCCGCGGAAGATCGCATCGTGGCCGACACCACCCTGCTCCCGTATCCGTTTCACAGCGGCGATGAATTGCTGGCGCAGGCGCAGCGCAGCGGCCTGACGATCGCGCAGCTGATGTTCGAGAACGAGAAGGCGTGGCGCAGCCAAGACGAGATCCGCGCCGGCCTGCGCGAACTGTGGGCGGCGATGCAAAGTTGCGTCGCGCGCGGCATCCGCAATGGCGGCACCTTGCCCGGCGGCCTGCATGTCGTGCGACGCGCACCACTGCTGTTCGCGGAGCTGTCGGCCAAGCCCGAAGCTGCCCTGCAGGATCCGTTGACCGTCCTCGACTGGGTCAACCTCTACGCGCTCGCGGTCAACGAGGAAAACGCCGCCGGCGGCCGCGTGGTCACCGCGCCGACCAACGGCGCGGCCGGCATCCTGCCGGCGGTGCTGCACTACTACGACCGCTTCATCCCCGGCGCCAGCGAACAGGGCATCTTCGACTTCCTGCTCACCGCGTCGGCGATCGGCATCCTGTACAAGGAGAACGCGTCGATCAGCGGCGCCGAAGTCGGCTGCCAGGGCGAGGTCGGCGTCGCCTGTTCGATGGCCGCAGGCGGCCTCACCGCCGCGCTCGGCGGCACGCCCAGCCAGATCGAGAACGCCGCCGAGATCGGCATGGAACACAACCTCGGCCTGACCTGCGACCCGATCGGCGGGCTGGTGCAGATTCCCTGCATCGAGCGCAATGCGATGGGCGCGGTCAAGGCGATCAATGCCTCGCGCATGGCGCTGCGCGGCGATGGCAAGCACAAGGTCAGCCTAGACAAGGTCATCAAGACGATGCGCGACACCGGCCGCGACATGCAGGACAAGTACAAGGAAACCTCGCGTGGCGGGCTCGCGGTCAACGTGATCGAGTGCTGAGGTTGCCACGCGGCGCTGCACGCTGCCGCTGATGGACGATGGACCGCGCAAAGCTGCAGCACCGGCCTGCTATCGCCGGCCAGGGGTCCGGACCGTCGTGAAGCCGCTGCGTCTTCCGTTGCGCTGGCTGTACGCCGGCGTGTTGCCGGCGGCGTTGCTGCCGTGCGCGCCGGCCGCGCACGGACGATGCGTTGCCGAATCGTCATCAACTACTACGAGACTGACCATGCACTACCGGCCAGACACTCCCCGGCTTGGGCCACGCTACGCGAGTACTGGTCGTGCCGCCGCCGCCGTTGCGTAACCAAGCGCGCCGGGATAGATGCCTCCGCTATCAGTGTCCAACCGGACGACCGTATTGAATGCCCCGGCAAGGGTAAACAGGGAACTCGCCACAACGAGTTCGATCACTTCCTCTTCACTGAAGTGCGCTCGCAACTGATCATAGAACTCGTCGTCGACTGCGTGTGGATCGGTTACGAGCTTGTCGACGAGCTGCACGGCGATCGCTTCGCGGGGGGTGAGTTCCATGAGCTGAATCGGTGCCACGTGCGTCAACGCCTCAGCCTTCGTCATGCCGCTGATGTCGGTCACGCCGACTGCATGTTCCTTCGGCTTGACATCAGCTTGCACCGGAAGCAAGCGCACCGTCGCACAGTACGTACATGCGTTGAGGTGCGCCCCTCGCAACCGCACCATTTCGAGCAGGGAGGGTTCGAGCAATCCGCCTTCTCCACCGAGGAAGTACCCGAAGAGCGCCGCGATACGTTTCAGCAGTTCCGGTCGTCGACCGAGAACCCCGAACATCTGCGTATCGCCGAATCCGGCTTTCGAGAATTGCAGAATACTGTCGATCGCTGTGTCCGGAGACTGGCCGATCGTAACCGGGCAAATTCGGGTCGTCATAGCGTCCTCCTGCAAGTGGAGAAGGGAAACCAAGGCCTCAACGATACGACTGCGGGGGGCCAGGATGCAAATAGGATCGTGCGCCGCGCTGGTCGCGCTCGGTATGGAAATTGCCCAGGGATTCGCCATCGAACGTCCGTAGCCGCCGGATGTCTAGATCGCAGCCATGGCCGCCGCGCCTAGCATCTCGTGAAGGCGCGCGCGCGATCCGCAACACTTCGTCCAGCAGGGCGGCGGCGGTGACCTCGTCACCCGCGCCCGGCCCTTAGGCTGCGCACGCGCGATCGCCTGCGCGCGACCGAGACCGGTGCAGCTTTCAAATATGTCATCGCTTAATCAGAATGAAGAGATGTCTTAGCGCCGCCCCGACGCAGCCCACCCGCCATCGCATTTGCCGAGGTTTTGCGCATACTTCGCCGATGCGAAAACAACATCTCCCCGCGGCCTTCGCCGCCATCCTGATCGCGGCCTGTAGTGCACCGCAGATGCGAGAAACACCGCAGCCGCCACCGATCCCGGCCGCGCCCGCGCCGCAGGTCCTGGCCGTGGACGAGGCATGGGTCTCCGCCGAAACGCCGGCCGAGGAACTCGACTCGCTCGCCAGCTGGGTGACCGAAGACGGCGACACCTGGCTGATCGCCACCGCCAAGTCGAGCCACCGCCTGGTGGCGTACGACGCCGAAACCGGTGCGCAGCTGCGCACCATCGGCGGGAAAGGCCCGGCCCTGGGACAATTCAATCGCCCGAATGGCATCGCCGTGTTCGGCGATTACCTGTTCGTGGTCGAACGCGACAACCACCGCGTGCAGGTGCTCGCCCTGCCCGACTTCACCCCGCTCGGCAGCTTCGGCGACCACATCCTGCGCAGCCCCTACGGCATCTGGCTGGACGAGACCGAACCCGGCGAACTCGAGGCCTATGTCACCGACAGCTTCATGTACGGCGAGCGGTTCGACGTGGTGCCGCCGTTCGCCGAACTCGACCAGCGCGTGCGCCGCTTCCGCGTGCACTTCGACCAGGACGGCAAGCTGCATGCCAATGACGGCGGCGCGTTCGGCGACACCCACGAGGCGACCGCATTGCGCATGGTCGAATCGATCGCCGGCGATCCCGCCAATGACCGCCTGCTGATCGCCGACGAAGACACGCGCCATGCCTCGACCCTGCGCGAATACACCTTCAGCGGGAGATACACCGGACGCAGCCTGCCGCAGGACAGCTTCGGCGCCGAAGCCGAGGGCGTGGCGCTGTGGAGCTGCCCGAATGGCGACGGCTACTGGATCGCGGTCTACCAGCTGTCGCCGCTGACCATCTTCCATCTGTTCGACCGGATGACGCTGACACCGGTCGGCAGCTTCGAGGGCAAGGTCACCGCGCACACCGACGGCGTCGCGCTGCATGCCGCGGCGTCCCCGCGCTTCCCCGGCGGCGTGCTGTACGCGGTGCACGACGACAAGGCGGTGACCGCGTTCGACCTGCGCGATGTCGCGACCACGCTCGGCCTGGCGCAGGACTGCGTGCACTGACGCGATGGCACGACGACTCGCCATTGCCGCTGTGTTGCTCGGCCTCGCCGGAGCGCTGGCGACGACCGTGCACGCGGCCAGGATCTACCGCTGGACCGATCGCAACGGCATCGTGCATTACGGCGACCACGCGCCCGACGGCAAGCAGGTGCAGGCGCGCGACCTCAAGCTGATCCCGGTGCGCGCAGAACCCGGCGCGATGGTGCGGTTGCGGGTCGAAGGCGACGGCGGCAGCTATCTGGCGTGGGCCGACAACAGCCTGGCCGGGCCGATCGAGGTGATGCTGCGCTTCAACCGCGTCGACAACGTCGCTGGCGATCCGCAACTGCCGGCGCGCGCGACGGTTCCTGCGCGCGGTAGCGTCCTGGTGGCGAGGATCGGATCGGTCGATGCGTCGCGCCCAGGAGAATTCGAATTGCGCCTCGACGGCATTCCCGGCGATCCCAGCGCCAAGCCACGCGACGTCGAATACCAATTGCCGCTGCAACAACGTACGCAACGCGTCGACCAGGGCTACGGTGGCAGCTTCAGCCACGTCGATCCGCAGAACCGCTACGCCGTCGACTTCGCCGCCGACATCGGCACGCCAGTGGTCGCAGCGCGCGAGGGCGTCGTGATGCAGGTCGAGAGCGATTTCGACAAGGCCGGCCTCAACCGCGAGAAATACGATGGTCGCGCCAACTTCGTCCGCATCCTGCACGACGACGGCACCATGGCGCTGTACGCGCACCTGCAGGAAAGCGGCGTGCTGGTACGCGTGGGCCAGCGCGTGCGTGCCGGACAGAAGATCGGACTGTCGGGCAACACCGGCTTCACCACCGGGCCGCACCTGCACTTCGCGGTCCAGGTCAACCGTGGCATGCGGCTGGAATCGATCCCCTTCCGGATGACAGGGCCCCAGGGCCCACTGCGTTTCAGCGACCGGCGCTGACGCTTGAGCTCCCTCTGCCGCTTGCGCTAGCAAGAATAAAGCCTGCCGCCGGCTATAATCCGCGACCGCCCTGCTCTTCCACGCGCCACCGCGCGCCGTCCCCATGTCCGATGTTTCCACCGAGGCCGCGCGCCGGCGCACGTTCGCGATCATCTCGCACCCCGACGCTGGCAAGACCACGCTGACCGAGAAGCTGCTGCTGTTCGGCGGCGCGATCCAGATGGCAGGCAGCGTCAAGGGCCGCAAGGCCACGCGCCACGCGACCTCGGACTGGATGGCGCTGGAGAAGGAACGCGGGATCTCGGTGACCTCGTCGGTGATGCAGTTCCCGTACGAGGGCCGCATCATCAACCTGCTCGACACGCCGGGCCACGCCGACTTCGGCGAGGACACCTACCGCGTGCTGACCGCGGTCGACTCGGCGCTGATGGTGATCGACGTCGCCAAGGGCGTGGAGGAACGCACGATCAAGCTGATGGAGGTCTGCCGCCTGCGCGACACGCCGATCATGAGCTTCATCAACAAGCTCGACCGCGAAGGCAAGCCGCCGGTCGACCTGCTCGACGAAGTCGAATCGGTGCTCGGCATCCAGTGCGCGCCGGTGACCTGGCCGATCGGCATGGGCCAGCGCCTCAAGGGCGTGGTGCATCTGATTTCCGGCGAAGTACACCTGTACGAGCAGGGCCGTAACTTCACCCGTCAGGATTCGACGATCTTCACTTCGATCGACGACCCGGCGCTGGAGGCGAAGATCGGCGCCGACATGCTGCGCGAACTACGCGACGAGCTGGAACTGGTGCAGGGCGCATCGCATCCTTTCGACCCGGCCGCGTATCTCGCCGGCAAGCAGACGCCGGTATTCTTCGGCTCGGCGGTCAACAACTTCGGCGTGCAGCTGCTGCTCGACTTCTTCATCGAGCACGCGCCGGCACCGAAGCCGCGCGCCACCACGTCGCGCGAGGTCGCACCGTACGAGCCGCACCTGTCCGGCTTCGTGTTCAAGATCCAGGCCAACATGGATCCGCAGCATCGCGACCGAGTCGCCTTCATGCGCATCTGCTCGGGCAAGTTCGAGGCGGGGATGAAGGCGTTCCATGCGCGAACCGGCAAGGAAATGAAACTCGCCAATGCGCTGACCTTCATGGCCTCCGATCGCGAGATCGTCGAGAGGGCGTGGCCCGGCGATGTGATCGGCATCCACAACCACGGCACGATTTCGATCGGCGACAGCTTCAGCGAAGGCGAAATGCTGACGTTCACCGGCATCCCCAACTTCGCGCCGGAACTGTTCCGGCGCGCGCGCCTGCGCGATCCGCTCAAGCTCAAGCAATTGCACAAGGGACTGGCGCAATTGAGCGAGGAAGGGGCGACCCAGTTCTTCCGGCCGCTGATGTCGAACGAATTGATCCTGGGTGCGGTTGGCACGCTGCAGTTCGAGGTGGTGGCCTACCGGCTCAAGGACGAGTACGGCGTCGACGCCGCGTTCGAGCCGGTGCAGGTCACGACCGCGCGCTGGGTGCATTGCGACGATCCGAAGAAACTCCAGGAGTTCCGCGACAAGAACGTGATGAACCTCGCCGTCGACGGCACCGGCGAACTGGTCTACCTCGCCCCGACCCGCGTCAACCTGCAGCTGGCGCAGGAACGCGCACCCGCAGTGCGTTTCTCCGCCACGCGCGAGCACGCGCATGCGGTGACGCTGGATTGAGCCCGGCCCGGCGCAGCGCGCGGAGGTCGTCCGGGCCCAAGTGTTCGCGCAGGGGCCTCCCGCACCGAGTGGGTACCGGTTTTCGGGATCGCGGCGAAGATGAAGCGATGCTGGTGGGACACGATCATGCGATTGCCGGGGCAGGACACCAGCGTGATACGCATCGGGCCGCTGTGGCGCGACTGCCGCTTTCACCGTAGCTTGACCAGCCAACGCCGATGGTGGCGGCGACCTTTCTCCGGAGCACACCGATGCGCATCCTGTACGCGCTTCCTGCCGCACTCATCCTCGTCGCCGGCTGCAACCGCTACGACAAGCCCGCTTCCGACGACAGCAGCAAATCGCAGGCCACCGAAACGCCGGCCCCGGCCATGGGCAACGAAGCCGACAACGGTGGCGCCGGGGTGACCATGCGCTACCGCTGCGGCGACGGCAACACGGTCGAGATCCTCGGTGCCGACGGCGCGCGCGTGACCTTGTCGGACGGCCGCACGGTCGATCTGCCGCGTATCGGCGACAGTTCCCCGCCCGCATACGCCGGCGAGGCGCTCAGCTTCGCGATCGGCAGCGATGGCGGCCAGCTGAGCCAGGACGAAGGCGGCCAGTGGGACTGCAGCACCGAATGACGACGGCTGCAGCATGACGACTCCACCTGTAGCGACTGCACCGGCGACTGCACCGTTCGTCGCGATTGCTCGGCATCCGTGGTGGACCGCATTGGCGATCGTGCTGGCCGCCATCGTGGTCCTGCTGTTGTTGTGGGACTGGAACTGGTTCAAGGGCCCGATCGAGCGGCAGGTCGAGGCACGGACCGGGCGCAGCTTCGAGATCGGCGGCGATCTCGACGTGGATCTCGGCCGCGTCACGACGATCCGCACCGATGCCTTGAGCTTCGGCAACGCGCCGTGGGCGAAGACGCCGAGCATGGCAAGCACGGATCGGCTGGAGTTCGGCATCGAGATCTGGCCGCTGCTGTTCAAGCACCAGATGCGCATTCCCGACATCCATCTCACCCAACCACGCCTGCGGCTGGAACGCGGCCCGAAAGGCGTCGGCAACTGGGTGTTCGGCGAGCAGGGCAAACCCCAGCCGGAATTCCGCAGGCTATGGATCGACGATGGTCGCCTGCGCTATCTCGACGCCTCGAAAAAAACCGATGTCGACGTCGCGATCAACAGCGCTGCGCAAGGCAAGACCGATGCGGCACCGCCGATCGATGTCACCGGCGGCGGGCGCTGGCAGGGCAACAGGTTCACGGTGCGCGGTCGCGCCGAATCTCCGCTCGACCTGCGTGACAGCGA
>JBDSFV010000024.1:0-12108 GCA_039919355.1 Luteimonas sp.
CCTGCCGGCGGTTGATCAGCGGCACGGCAACTCCAACACCACGCATTCCCGGAGGCAAGCATGTCCACCACCGCTGATCAGTTCGACGCCCATGGCGCATCCGCCCACGACGCGCATGCGCACGAGCACAAGCTGGGGTTCGTCGAGCGCTGGTTCTTCTCGACCAACCACAAGGACATCGGCACGCTCTACCTGCTTTTCAGCTTCGTGATGTTCCTGATCGGCGCCGGCATGTCGGTGATCATCCGCGCCGAGCTGATGCAGCCGGGCCTGCAGTACGTCAAGCCTGAATTCTTCAACCAGATGACCACCATGCACGCACTGGTGATGATCTTCGGCGGGATCATGCCGGCGTTCGTCGGCTTGGCGAACTGGATGGTGCCACTGCAGGTCGGTGCGCCGGACATGGCGTTGCCGCGCATGAACAACTGGTCGTTCTGGATCCTGCCGTTCGCCTTCACCCTGCTGCTGTCGACGCTGTTCATCCCCGGCGGCGCTCCGGCCGGTGGCTGGACGTTGTATCCGCCGTTGTCGCTGCAGGGCGGCGCCAACGTCGCGATGGTCGTCTTCGCCATCCACATGATGGGCATCAGCTCGATCATGGGCGCGATCAACATCATCGCCACCATCCTCAACATGCGCGCGCCAGGGGTGGACCTGCTGAAGATGCCGATCTTCACCTGGTCGTGGCTGATCACCGCCTTCCTGCTGATCGCGGTGATGCCGGTGCTGGCCGGCGCGGTGACGATGCTGCTCACCGACAAGTTCTTCGGCACGAGTTTCTTCAACGCGGCCGGTGGTGGCGACCCGGTGATGTTCCAGCACATCTTCTGGTTCTTCGGCCATCCCGAGGTCTACATCATGATCCTGCCGGGGTTCGGGATCGTCTCGGAAATCCTGCCGACGTTCTCGCGCAAGCCGCTGTTCGGTTACCAGGCGATGGTCTACGCGATCGCCTCGATCGCCTTCCTCAGCTTCATCGTCTGGGCGCACCACATGTTCACCGTCGGCATGCCGCTGGGTGGCGAACTGTACTTCATGTTCGCGACCATGCTGATCGCGGTGCCGACCGGGGTGAAGGTGTTCAACTGGGTCAGCACCATGTGGCGCGGCTCGCTGTCGTTCGAGACGCCGATGCTGTGGGCGATCTCGTTCGTGATCCTGTTCACCATCGGCGGATTCTCCGGGCTGATGCTGGCGATCGTGCCGGCCGACTTCCAGTACCACGACACCTATTTCGTGGTCGCGCACTTCCACTACGTGCTGGTCACCGGCGCGCTGTTCGCGATCATCGCCGCGGTGTACTACTGGTGGCCGAAGTGGACCGGGCGCATGTACAACGACACGCTCGGCAAGATCCACTTCTGGTGGTCGGTGGTGTTCGTCAACCTGCTGTTCTTCCCGCAGCACTTCCTCGGCCTGGCCGGGATGCCGCGTCGCATCCCCGACTACAACGTCGTGTTCGCGGACTGGAACCTGGTCAGCTCGATCGGCGCGTTCGGCATGTTCCTGACGCCGTTCTTCATGGCCTGGATCCTGTGGAGTTCGCTGCGCAGCGGCGCGCCCGCCTCTGCGCGCGTGTGGGAAGGTGCCCGCGGCCTGGAATGGACGGTGCCGTCACCGCCGCCGCACCACACCTTCACCACGCCGCCGGTGATCCGCGACGGCGACCTCGCCCATGGCGAGTTCGCGCACATGGATTACGACTGAGGTCGGGGCCAACGAGATGCGCGAGACATCGGCACCGATGACAGAGCAGCAGGCCGCCGCACGGCGCCAGGGTGTGCGCCGCACCGTGCTGATCTTTGTCGTGGTTGCGGTCGCGATCTACGCCGGTTTCATCCTGTCCGGGGTGCTCTCGCAATGAGCGTGCATGATCGATTCGGCAACGGCCGCGGCCTCATCAAGATGGTGGGCGTGGCGCTGACGGCGTTCGCCTTCAGCTTCGCGCTGGTGCCGCTGTACCGGATCGCCTGCGAGAAGGTGTTCGGCGTGCGTCTCGAGAAAGGGCCGGTCGATGCATCGGCAAAAAGCAGCGGCAACGATGCGCGCTGGGTCACGGTCCAGTTCGACGGCGGGGTCAACTCGAAGCTGCCATGGGCCTTCCACCCCGAACAGCTGACGCTGCGGGTGCATCCGGGCCGGCAATACGAGGCGAAATACTTCGCCCGCAACACCAGCACGCGCGCCATCGTCGGCAACGCCGTGCCATCGATCGCGCCGGCGCGCGCATCGGGCTACTTCAGCAAGACCGAATGCTTCTGCTTCACCGCGCAGACGCTGGCCGCGGGCGAATCGCGCGACATGCCGGTGCGTTTCATCGTCGATCCGGACCTGCCGGCCGACGTGCACACGATCACGCTTTCCTACACCTTCTACAAGAACGCGGCCCGGACCGCGCAGCTCAATGCGCCCAAGCCTGCCCAGAGCGTGAGCTCGTCCGCCACGCCGTTCGCGGCGCCCTGATTCAAATACGGAACCGGAAACACCGCCATGGCCCAAGCGCACAGTTCCGACGCCCACGCCCACGACGCCAGCGTCTATTACATCCCGCACGGCAGCCGCTGGCCGGTGGCGGCCTCGGTCGCGCTGTTCGTGACCATGCTCGGTTTCGCCAGCTGGTTGAACGAAGCCAGCTGGGGCCGGCCGATGTTCTTCGTCGGCCTGGTGATGCTGGCGGCGATCCTGTTCAAGTGGTTCGGCGAGGTCATCGGCGAGTCGCTGCGCGGCGCCTACAACAAGCAGGTCGACGGCTCGTTCCGCATGGGCATGGTGTGGTTCATCTTTTCCGAGGTGATGTTCTTCGCCGCGTTCTTCGGTGCGTTGTTCTATGCGCGCCAGTACGCGATGCCGTGGCTCAACGGCGAAGGCGACGGCGTGATGACCAACAGCGTGCTGTGGTCGGGTTTCTCCGCCGGCTGGCCGAGCAACGGTCCGGCCGCGATTGGCGGCCAGTTCCGGATCATCCCGGCCTGGGGCCTGCCGCTGGTCAACACCCTGATCCTGCTGTCGTCGGGCGTGACCGTCACCATCGCCCACCACGCGCTCAGGGCCGGCCGTCGCAAGCAGCTGCTGGTGTTCCTCGCCCTGACCGTCCTGCTCGGCGCGTCGTTCCTGTATTTCCAGGCGACCGAGTACCTGGAGGCCTACCGCGAGCTCAACCTGACGCTCGGCTCGGGCATCTACGGATCGACCTTTTTCATGCTGACCGGATTCCACGGCGCGCACGTGACGCTGGGCACGATCATGCTGACGATCATCTGGCTGCGCTGCCTCAAGGGCCACTTCAACAAGGACGACCACTTCGCGTTCGAGGCGGTGGCCTGGTACTGGCACTTCGTCGACGTGGTCTGGCTGGGCCTGTTCCTGTTCGTCTACGTGCTGTAACCGCCTTGCCTCCCTCTCCCTCCGGGAGAGGGACCGAGGGTGAGGGTTCGGCGAAGTTGCGAAGCCACTCGGCGCTTCGTCATCCGGCCCTTGAATATGCCAACGATCCGGCACTCTGCGCCTTCGCCGAACCCTCATCCGCCTTGGCACCTTCTCCCGGAGGGAGAAGGGAACAACAAACGCTGCTCAGCGCCCAACGCCGTGCGGCGTGATCCAGCCCATGTAGATGGACAACGCGACCAGCAGGATCAGCGCGACGGACAGCGCGATGCGCCGGGTCAACGCGTTCACGGTTCGCTTGGTCGTACCCTTGTCGACCAGCATGTAGTAGAGCCCGGCACCGAGGTTCCACACGATGAGGATCAGGAAGGCGATGATCAGCAGGGTCTTGAGCGAGTCGTTCATGGCGGTGCCCGCAACGTGCCTGCGTGGCGCGAGGCCGGCATTATCGCAGCCGGGGCTGCGCCCGGCGTGAGCGATCGCCGGGACATTGTGTTCGGCTGGCTGCTCGCGCTACTGGGCATCGTGTTGTTTGCGCGCCTGGGCTTCTGGCAGCTGGCGCGGATGTACGAGAAGCAGGCGTTGCTGCAGTCCGCGCATGCCGTATTGAGCGAACGCCGCGCGCTGCCGCTCGTCGCTGCGCTCGGACGCGACGATGGCGGCTTGCGCTGGGTCACGGGTTCCGGCCGTTTCCTGCCACGGCCACAGCTGCTGCTCGACAACCAGATTCGCAACGACCGTGTCGGCGTCAAGCGGTACTGCGTGCTGCGCGTCGATGGTGGCGCGCGAGCGTTGCTGGTCGATCTGGGCTGGCAACCCATGGCCGGCGACCGCGCGCTGCCGAACGGCGCATGCCCGTCGGCAGATGCGGTCAACGTGCGCGGGCTGCTGGTGCCACCGCCGTCCTCGGGGCTGCGCCTGGGACCTGCGCTGGTGGAATCGCAACCCGGCGTGTGGCTGGCGACGCGGATCGACCCGGCCGCGATTTCCGACGCCTGGCACCTGCCCGTCGCCTTGGCATCGCAGGTGCTGCGGCTGGATCCGGCAGTGCCGATCGGCTATGCGCGCGACCTGGACATGTTGCCCAATACGCTGCCGCCGCAACGCCACCTCGGCTATGCGGTGCAATGGTTCGGCCTGGCGCTCACGGTTTTCGTGACCGCGCTGGTCCTGGGTTTCCGCAAATCGAAACGACGCAGGACACCTTGATGACGACTGCCCAAACCCCACGGCAGGTCCGCCGCAACCGCATGTTGCTGCTGGCGATCTTCGCCGTCTTCCTCGGCAGCCTGGTCATCGCCGGTGCATTGCGTTTCGCCGGCTGGCGGCCGGCCGGCATGAAGAACCACGGCGAATTGCTGCAACCGCCCGGTGACCTGCGTGCGGTGGTACCGCGCCTGGTCGATGGCGGCGACTACCACTGGAACCCGGGCGAACGCATGTGGCGGATCGCGCTGGCACCGCCGGTCGGTTGCACGGATGCATGCGTGAAGCTGGGGCACGAGATCGGGATCGTGTGGCAGCTGATGGGCAAGGATGCCGACCACGTGGAGGTCCTGTGGATCGGCGTGCCGCCCCCGGACGTGGCACGCGGCGGCGCGCTGCGCGTGCTGCAAGCGGACGCCGCATTGCGCGCCGGGCTGCCACGCGTCGACGGCGCCCCCGGTGAGGATCCCGTCGGCGTGCCGGTGTACGTGATCGATCCGAACGGTTTCGTGATTCTGCGCTACGCTCCCGGCTTCGATCCGTCGGGCCTGCGCGCGGACCTGGCCAGGCTGCTGAAGCTGATGTGACATGAGCGCGACGTCCCCGGCCCCCCCGAATCGATCTGCCCTCTGCAGGCCTGCTGTCTATCGGCCCGCTGTTTATAGACATTTCCATCGCCTTGCCTGGCTGGCGTGCGCGCTGGCGTTCGGCGTGATCGTGTTCGGCGCGTTCGTGCGCCTGTCCAATGCCGGCCTGAGCTGCCCGGACTGGCCGACCTGCTACGGTCGCGCCGCATGGCCGACCGCGAGCAGCGGGATCGTCGACCACGCCGCGATCCGGATCCGTCCGGTCGAAGTGCACAAGGTCTGGCGCGAACAGCTGCACCGGATGCTCGCCGGTTCGCTCGGCGTAATGGCGCTGGCGCTGGCGCTGCTGGCCGCACGCCGTCGCAACCGCGGGATCCTGCAAGTCCTCTCCGCCGCGGCGGCGGTTGCGATTTCAATCGCGTTGTACATGCGCGGTCAGTATCTTGCAGCCGGGACGCTGGCCGCGATTGGCGAAGGCATCCTGCTGTTCGCCGCATCGCGCTGGTCGAACACGGATTTCGCGCGCGTGTCGGCGCTGACACTGGCGCTGATCGTGTTGCAGGCGCTGCTCGGTATGTGGACGGTCACCTGGCTGCTGAAACCGGTGGTGGTCATGGGCCACCTGCTCGGCGGCCTGCTGACGTTCGCGCTGCTGGCCTGGACCGCATGGCGTGCGACCGACCTGCCGATCCGCCTGCCCGATACCGCGATATTGCGCCGGCTGCTGATAGTCGCGCTGCTGCTGCTCGGCGCGCAGATCGCACTCGGCGGCTGGACCAGCGCCAACTACGCCGCGCTCGCCTGCGGCACCGATTTCCCCAAGTGCGTCGGGCAGTGGTGGCCACCGCACGATTTCCGCGAAGGCTTCGTGCTGTGGCGCGGGATCGGTGCCGACTATGAAGGCGGCCTGCTCGACGGCGCCTCGCGGATCGCGATCCAGCTCGCGCACCGGATGATGGCGACGGTGGTGTTCGTGTACGTGCTGTGGCTGGCGGTGCGCCTGTTGCGCACGCCGGGCGTGCGTGGCGCCGGCGCGCTGCTGGGCGGACTGGTGCTGGCGCAGGTCGGCCTCGGCATCGCCAACGTCAAGCTGGCGCTGCCGCTGCACGTCGCGGTGCTGCACAACGCCGGCGCTGCGCTGCTGCTGTTCGTGCTGGTCGGCCTGCTGGCGCGCATCCGCGCGCCGGAGGCATGAGCCACGCGATGTCGTCGACGATGCGCCCCGCCACGATCAAGCAATACTGGAGCCTGACCAAGCCGCGCGTGGTCGCGCTGATCGTGTTCACCGCGATCGTCGGCATGTTCCTCGCCGTGCCGGGGCTGCCGCCGTTGCGCGAGTCGGTGCTCGGCTTCCTTGGCATCTGGCTGGCGGCCTCGAGCGCGGCGGCGCTCAACCAGCTGCTCGACTCGCGCATCGACGCCAAGATGGCGCGCACGTCGTGGCGTCCGATCGTCGCCGGGCAGATCAAGCCGGCGCAGGCGCTGGTGTTCGCGCTGGTGCTGGCGACGTTGTCGATGGTGGTGCTGGTGTTGTGGGTGAACCCGCTGACCGCGTTGCTGACCTTCGCCTCGTTGATCGGTTACGCGGTCGTCTATACCGTGTACCTCAAGCGTGCGACGCCGCAGAACATCGTCATCGGCGGCATCGCCGGCGCCGCGCCGCCGGCGCTGGGCTGGGCCGCGGTCACCGGCCAGCTGCATCCGCACGCGCTGCTGCTGGTGCTGATCATCTTCGTGTGGACGCCGCCGCATTTCTGGGCGCTGGCGATCTTCCGCCGCGACGACTACGCCCGCGCGATGGTGCCGATGCTGCCGGTGACGTACGGCGTCGAATACACGCGCTGGCAGATCCTGTTCTACACCGTGCTGCTGGTGGCGGTGACCGTGCTGCCATGGGCCACCGGCATGAGCGGGTTGTTCTACCTCGGCGGAGCACTCGTGCTGGGTGCGGTGTTCCTGTGGTACGCGTGGCAGCTGATGGATCCGCCGGACGAGTTGTTCGCGATGCGCGTGTTCAATTACTCGATCGTGTACCTGATGGCGCTGTTCGCGTTCCTGCTGTTGGACCATTGGCTACTGCCGTGGCTGCAACCGATGCCTGCGTTCGAGCTTCAGTTCGCGGGCTGAAAGGCCCGGGGCGGTAACTCCTCGCGGGTGGGGGCGAGGTCTGGGGCTAGGTCGTCCTGGGTGCAGGGGCTTGCAGTTCGCGCAACTCTGCCTTTTCGGACGGCGATAACACCGACATCGTGCCGGCCTCGCGGATGCGGGCGTTCAGGTCGTCGACGCGTTGCTGCACTGCCTGCGCGTCGAGCTGCGCCATGCAGTCGAGGAATTCGTCACGCCAGGCGGTTTCCTCGCCGGGCAGCGACTGGGTGGCGAGCTTCTGCAGGGCGGCCGCTTCCTCGCGTTCGACGAAGTGTTGCAGCAGCGCGCCGGTGCTGATGTCGGGTCGCTCCCTGACCAGCACGATCAGCTCGGCGAGCAGTTCCACCCCGGGCTGGCGCGACGCGGCGAAGCGGTGCGGCGGCTCCAGCGACAGTGCGAGCGCAGGTTGCTGCAGCAGCAGCGCGATCGCACTGCGCACCAGGCTGCGTCTTGGCGCCGGTGTGTTCCTCGTGTTGCGTGCGCGCTGCACTGGCACATGGGTTTCCGGCGCGCTCGTGCGTGCACCGACGCCGGTGAGCTCGGTGAGGCGCTGTCGCATCAGGTCGCCGAAGGCGCCGTCTGGAATCTGCGCCAGCATCGGCTTGCAGCGTTCGGCCATGCGCGCCTTGCCGTCGAGGGTGCGCAGGTTCACGTCCTTGGCCAGTTCGGTGAAGAAGAATTCCGACAACGGCGTGGCGTCGCGCAGGCGCGCATCGAAGCCATCGGCACCGTCCTTGCGCACGATCGTGTCCGGATCCTCGCCCTCGGGCAGGAACAGGAAGAACGCCTGGCGGCCGTCCTTCATCCGCGGCAGCACCGACTCCAGCGCCTTCCACGCCGCGGCGCGACCGGCGCGATCGCCATCGAAGCAGAAGTACACATCGGGCGCATTGCGGAACAGCAGCTCGGCGTGGTCCGGCGTGGTCGCAGTGCCAAGTGTGGCCACCGCCTGGGTGACGCCGTACTGCGCCAGCGCGACCACATCCATGTAGCCTTCGACCACGACCAGCCGCTCCAGCCGGTTGTTCGCCTGCTTCGCCTGCCACAGCCCGTACAGCTCGCGGCCCTTGTGGAACAGCGCGGTCTCGGGCGAGTTGAGGTACTTCGGCGAATCCTCCGGATCCAGCACGCGGCCGCCGAAAGCGATCACGCGACCGCGGCGATCGTGGATCGGGAACATCAGGCGGTCGCGGAACTTGTCGTAGACGTGGCCCTTGTCGTTCTTCGAGAACAGGCCGGCGCGCTCCAGCAGGTTCATGCGCCTGGGGTCGGTCCCGAGCGCGTCCTTCAATCCGCCGTAGCCATCCGGCGCGTAGCCGACCATGAAACGTTCGACGATATCGGCGTCAATTCCGCGCCGGTCGACATAGGCGCGTGCCTTGTCGCTGGCGGCAAGCTGCTTCTGGAAGAATTTCGCCGCGGCATCGACCGCCGCGTAGAGGTCGCGGCCGTCGCCGTCTTCATTGCGGACACGCGTGTCGCGCGGCACTTCCATGCCGACGCGCTTGGCCAGCTCGTCGACCGCGTCGAGGAACTCGAGCCGGTCGTAGTTCATCAGGAACGAGATCGCGGTGCCGTGCGCGCCACAGCCGAAGCAGTGGTAGAACTGCTTGGTCGGCGACACCGTGAACGAAGCCGAGCGCTCATCGTGGAACGGGCAGCGCGCCGCGTATTCCTTGCCCTGCCGCTTCAACGGTACGCGCGTGCCGACCACCTCGACGATGTCGGTGCGGGCGAGCAGGTCGTCGATGAATGCGTCGGGGATGCGGGCCATGCGACCTCAGGATGCCACGCCATGCGCCCTTCGTAGGAGAGCGAAAAGGGGTCAGAGTGAATTTCGTGCCGGCTCTCCGCAATCGGGCGAGAACACCAGGTCACGAAACTTCACTCTGACCCCTTTTCGCCCCTCAGCTCGCGAGGCGTTGCTTCACCAGCGCGGACACCTGGCCCATGTTGGCCTGACCGGCGAGCCTGGGCTTGAGCGCGCCCATCAGCTTGCCCATGTCGGCGGGGCCGCTGGCGCCGGTTTCGGCGATCGCGGCAGCGATCGCGTCGAGGATCGCGGCCTCGCCCAGCTTGGCCGGCAGGTAGCGCTCGATCACCGCGATCTCGGCGCGCTCGATGCCGGCGAGATAGTCGCGGCCGGCGGCGTCGAACTGGCTGACCGAATCGCGGCGCTGCTTGACCATCTTCTCGAGCACGGCGATCACGGCGACCTCGTCCAGTTCGATACGCTCGTCGATTTCGCGCTGCTGGATCGCGGCATTGACCAGGCGGATCACGCCCAGCGCCTGCCTGTCGCCGGACTTCATCGCGGCCTTCATATCGTCGGTGAGGCGCTGCTTGAGGCTCATGTGAATCTCCGGATTCGTGTTCAAGAACGCAAAAAGCCGGCAACGCTCGCGCGTGCCGGCTTCCTGGGACGAGCGTCGCGGCCGATCAGTACAGGCGCTGGCGCTTGGTGACGTCGCGCGAGCTGCGGCGGGCCTGGCGCTTCACCGCGGCGGCGGCCTTGCGCTTGCGTTCCTGGGTCGGCTTCTCGTAGAACTCGCGCTTGCGGGTCTCGGCCAGCACGCCGGCCTTCTCGCAGGTGCGCTTGAAGCGACGCAGGGCAAACTCGAACGGCTCGTTTTCGCGGACTTTGACGCTGGGCATGCTGTGATCTCGGGAATGGAAGCCGCCCGGCTGAACGGGCGAGCCGCGTATGATACCGGCTCCCTTTGGCGTGGCGCAACCTGCCCGCATAAAAAGGGGTCAGAGTGAATTTCGCGCCGATTCGCCATGATCGTGCGAAGACTCCCTAGCGAAACTTCACTCTGACCCCTTTTATGCCCTCTCATGAAAGTCCTCGGCATCGAAACCTCCTGCGACGAGACCGGCGTTGCGGTCTACGACACCGCCCTGGCGGGCGCGGCGGCTCTGCGCGCACATGCGCTCTACAGCCAGATCGCCCTGCACGCCGAGTACGGCGGGGTGGTGCCGGAACTGGCCAGCCGCGACCATGTTCGCAAGCTGCTGCCGTTGATCCGGCAGACGCTGGCCGAGGCCGGGCTGCAGGTCACGGACCTCGATGGCGTGGCTTACACCGCCGGGCCCGGGCTGGTCGGGGCGCTGCTGGTGGGTGCCGGGGTGGCGCGATCGCTGGCGTGGGCGCTGGACCTGCCGGCGATCGGCGTGCATCACATGGAAGGCCACCTGCTGGCGCCGCTGATGGAGGACGACCCGCCCGCGCCGCCGTTCGTGGCGCTGCTGGTGTCCGGCGGCCACACCCAGCTGGTCGCGGTCGACGCCATCGGTGAGTACCGGCTGCTGGGCGAGACCTTGGACGACGCTGCCGGCGAGGCCTTCGACAAGACCGCGAAAATGATGGGCCTGCCGTATCCCGGTGGGCCGCAGCTGGCGAAACTCGCCGAGGCCGGCACCTCCGGCAGGTACAAATTCTCGCGGCCGATGACCGACCGTCCCGGCCTGGACTTCAGTTTCAGCGGCCTCAAGACCCAGGTGCTGCTGGCCTGGCGCGGCAGCGACCAGTCCGCGGCGACCCGCGCCGACATCGCCCGCGGCTTCGAGGACGCGGTGGTCGACACCCTGGCGATCAAGTGTGCGCGCGCGCTGGATGCGGCCGGCTGCGACACGCTCGTGGTCGCGGGTGGCGTGGGGGCCAATACGCGCCTGCGCCTGAAGCTTGCGCAGATCGCCACGACGCGGGGTGGCCGCGCCTGCTTCCCGCGCCCGGCGCTGTGCACCGACAACGGCGCGATGATCGCCTTCGCCGGCGCGTTGCGGCTGCAGGCGGGGCAGTACGACAGCGCCGAAGTGAAAGTCGCGCCGCGCTGGGATATGGCATCGTTGCCGGCGGTGTGACGCGAAAAGGCGAAAAGGGGTCAGAGTGAAGTTTCGCGACCCGGGACTTCGCTCGATCGCTGACGAGTCGGCGCGAAATTCACTCTGACCCCTTTTCGCCCTCGCTTCGCCCGGGATGACAAAAGTGGAGTGGGCATGGACAAGGCGGCTCTGGACAAAGTGTTCATCGAAGGCCTCGAGATCGAGGCCCTGATCGGCATCTACGACTGGGAGCGGCGCATCCGCCAACCGCTGCTGTTCGACATCGAGATGGCGTTCGACAACCGCAAGCCCGCGACCGACGCCATCGCCGACACGCTGGACTACAAGGCGGTCAGCAAGCGCCTGATCGGTTTCGTCTCGGAGTCCGGTTTCGGCCTGGTCGAGACGTTGGCCGAGCGCTGCGCGGCGATCATCCTCGACGAATTCGCCGTCTCGCACGTGCGCCTGAAGCTGAGCAAGCCCGGTGCGGTGCGCGGCGCGCGCGGTCGGGGTGATCATCGAGCGCAGTCGCGATCCCGAAGCGAAAAAACAACGCTCGAACGCGGAAATTGCCGAGGGTCCCGTCAGGGCGTCGCCTGCGATGCTGGCAACCGCATCGGTCCGGCCGGTGCGGACGCCGGTCGCGAAGAAAAAACCGTCGTCGAAATTCCAGTCCGCGACCTGCCCGGCCTACCTCAGCCTGGGCAGCAACATCGAACCGGAAGAGAACCTGCGCAAGGCGCTGGCCGCCCTGCGTGCGCGCTTCGGCGAGGCCGTGGTGTCGCCGGTGTACCGGACCAGGTCCGCCGGCTTCGATGGACCGGATTTCCTCAACGCCATCGCGATCGTGGAGAGCGATATCCATCCATTCGCGCTCAACGACTGGTTGCATGCGCTCGAAGTGGCGCAGGGGCGCGACCGCCGCGATGCGGCCTACAGCGATCGTCCGCTGGACATC
>JBDSFV010000025.1:0-21317 GCA_039919355.1 Luteimonas sp.
GCCGCATCGGGCTTCTTGCGGCGGAAAAAACTCACCATCGTGGGGTCATCGCGCAGAATGGCGCGCATGGTAGCACCGCACTCCGTGCACACCCGATGAGCCGGGGCCGCGACAGCGGGGCGCCCGGCCACGTCCGCATCATCGGCGGACGCTGGCGCGGCACGCGCCTGCCAGTGCCGGATGTGCCCGGCTTGCGGCCGAGCGCGGATCGCGTCCGCGAGGCCCTGTTCAACTGGCTGCAGCCGAAACTGTCCGGCGCGCGCGTGCTCGACCTGTTCGCCGGCAGCGGTGCGCTCGGACTGGAGGCGCTGTCGCGCGGCGCCAGCGAGGCCGTGCTGGTCGAGCGCGATCCGGCGCTGGTCGACAACCTGCATGCCGCGGTCGGGCGCCTGCAGACCGGCGATGTGGCGCATGTGCTGCGTGCGGACGCGCTGGCGCTGTTGCGCGCGCCGTTGCACGGCCGTTTCGACGTGGTATTCGTCGATCCGCCGTTCGATTCCGGGTTTTGGGACGACGTGCTGGCCTTGTTGCAGCCGTGGCTGGCCGACGATGCCTGGCTCTACCTCGAGGCGCCGGTCGCAGCCGCGCCGGCTCCGGGTGCGGGCTGGATCCTGCACCGCGAGGGCCGCACCCGCGAGGTGCGCTACGCGTTGTACCGGCGGATCGGGACCGCCGCTGCTACACTTGCGGCCGACTCCAAGGCCGATGGCGCAGCGACTGAATGAGCGTGGCCAGCACTCGCATCGCGGTTTATCCCGGCACGTTCGATCCGATCACGAACGGCCACGTCGACCTCGTCGACCGCGCCGCACCCTTGTTCGAGCGCCTGATCGTCGGCATCGCCGAGAGTCCAGGCAAGGGGCCGGCACTGCCGCTGGCGTTGCGGGTCGGGCTCGCCCGCGACGCATTGGCGCAATTCGCAAACGTCGAGGTGCTCGGCTTCGACAACCTGCTCGCGCATTTCGTCCGCGACCTCGGCGCCGGCGTGCTGCTGCGCGGCCTGCGCGCGGTCTCGGACTTCGAGTACGAGTTCCAGCTGGCGAGCATGAACCGCCACCTGATCCCCGACGTCGAGACGCTGTTCCTGACGCCGGCCGAGCAATACGGATTCATCTCTTCTTCGCTGGTGCGCGAAATCTCCCGTCTCGGCGGCGATGTTTCCGGTTTCGTGCCGCCGGCGGTGGCCAAAGCGCTGCAGGCCGAATGGCAGCGCACATCGCATGACATAAAATGTCCATGACATGACACGTTTCAAGGGGATACCGATGAAGACCATGACCCGCCTGATGCTGATCGCCTGCCTGGTGTTGCCGTTCGCGGCGTGCAAGAAGGAAGCGGCGCCGAAGGAGGCAGTCAAGGCGCCGCTGAGCGCGCCCGTCAACGACGACCGCCAGGCCTGGCTCGACTATCTCAGCGACGTCGTCACCCGGAACATGGGCGGCATCGCCAACCAGCCCTATGTCTACATGCTGCCGGGTGAGAGCAGCGCCGGTTTCCAGGACCAGTACGACCGCCTGCTGGAGAAGGCCGCGGCCGACGTCGGCCGCGGCATCATCGCCGGCAACCTGCTGGCCTACGGTTCACCGGCTTCGGGGAAGATGGCCGACCTGGTGGTCGCCGCGTTCACCGGCATCCCGGAAGGTTCGATGAAGGGCGTGAAGGTGCTCTTCATCGGCAAGGCCGCGGACAACGAGCGCGTCAAGGCCGCAGTCACCCCGGCCGGCGTCGACTATGTTTTCATCGAAGCCAAGTGACTATTCCGCGCGTGGCCGCATCGCGGCCACGCCTTTGCGGAATCGTCATCCTCGTGAAGGCGGGGATCCAGCGACTTTGGATTGCTGGTCAAACAATTAACGTCACTGGGTTCCCGCCTTCGCGGGAATGACGAGCAAAGGGCCGCCGGCACACGATGTCCCTCAGGATCAACGAACTCTGCGTCAACTGCGACGTCTGCGAACCGGTCTGCCCCAACAAGGCCATCGCGCAGGGCGAAACCATCTACGTGATCGATCCGGCGCGCTGCACCGAATGCGTCGGCCATTACGATGAACCGCAGTGCGTGGTGGTGTGCCCGGTCGAATGCATCGATCCGGATCCAGAGCATCCGGAAGACGAACCGCAATTGCTGGCGAAACTGCGTCGACTGCAACAGGAGTCGGCATGAGATTTGCCCGTGATTGGGCTGCATCGATCCTGCTGTCCCTGTGCCTGTCCATGTCCGCGCTGGCGCCAGCTTTCGCCGCCGGGCGGCAACCACGACAACAGCCGGCGCATCCGCCGGGTGCGGCGATCGCCAGTTCGCAGGCACTGGCCACCGACGCCGGCATGCAGATGTTGCGCGAAGGCGGCAATGCCTTCGATGCCGCGGTCGCGGTATCGGCGGCGTTGTCGGTGGTCGAGCCGGTCAGTTCCGGCATCGGCGGCGGCGGTTTCTTCCTGCTGCATGACGCCAAGACCGGCAAGGACGTCTTTCTCGACGCGCGCGAGATCGCGCCGGAATCCGCCACCGCGCAGGCCTACCTCGACAAGGCCGGCGAACTCGATCGCGATCGGGCCGAGAACGGACCGTGGTCGGCAGGCATTCCCGGTTTGCCCGCAGCGCTTGTGCACCTGGCACGGCATTACGGCAGGTTGCCGCTGCGAACCACGCTCGCGCCGGCGATCCGGCTGGCGCGCGAGGGCTTCCCGGTGTACGCGCGCCTGGAAAAAGGCTACGGCAGCCGCCGCGAGGTGATGGAGCGCTATCCCGGCACGCGCGCGGTATTTCTTGCCGATGGCAGCCCGCCGCGCGTCGGCGAGACGCTGAGGCAGCCCGATCTGGCGCGCACGCTCGAGTCGCTCGCGGCGAAAGGTTTCGACGGTTTCTATCGTGGCGAGGTCGCGGCCAGGCTGCTGGCCGGAGTGGCGGCCGAAGGCGGCCATTGGACCCCCGGGGAACTCTCCGGCTATGAGATACGCGAACGGGATCCACTGCGCTTCAGGTATCGCGACTGGTCCATCACCACCGCGCCGCCACCGTCCTCCGGCGGCGTGGCGTTGGCCGAAATCCTGCAGATCCTGGAAGGCTGGGACCTGCAGAAGCTGGACGAGGCGCATCGTGTGCACCTGGTCGTCGAGGCGATGCGCCGCGCCTACCGCGATCGCAGCATCTACCTCGGCGATCCGGACTTCGTGGAGATCCCGCTCGAGCGCCTGACCAGCGCGGATTACGCCGCCGGCCTGCGCGCCACCATCCATCCCGACAAGGCGACGCCGAGCGCGCTGCTGCCGGGAGTGCCGGCGCCGCTCGAGGACGACGAGACCACGCACTTCGCGATCATCGATGCTGAAGGCAATCGCGTTTCCGCGACCCAGACGGTCAACCTCACCTACGGCTCTGGCATGGTCGCGTCCGGCACCGGCGTGCTGCTCAACAACGAGATGGATGACTTCGCACTCAAGCCAGGCACGCCGAACGCGTTCGGGGTGATGGGTTCCGCCGCGAATGCGCCGCAACCAGGCAAGCGCATGCTCAGTTCGATGTCGCCGAGTTTTGTCGAGTCGGACGACAAGCTGTTCGCGATCGGCGCGCGTGGCGGCAGCCGCATCATCACCGAAGTGCTGCTCGGCATCCTCGGCTACGACGCCGGGCTGGGCGCGCAGCAGGTCGCGGCGCTGCCGCGTTACCACCACCAGTGGCTGCCGGATGCGATCTCGGCCGAGGCCGGCGCACTCGATGCCGCCACGGTCAAGGTACTGCAGGCGATGGGCCACACCGTCAACGCCGCCGAGCCGATCTGGGGCGACGTCGAGACGGTGCTGTGGGACAAGCGTGGGAACACGCTGTCCGGCGGCACCGATCCGCGTCATCCGCAGGGCAAGGTCGGCCTCCAGCCTTCCGCACCATAATACGCAGCGATGACAGACAACGACAGGAAACCCATCGTGCACGTGCTGCCGGCGATCCTGACCGGCGCGGCGGCATTGATCGCGGCACTCACCACGGTCTACATCAATATGCGCGGCGAGCGACAGGCGCCGGCGCAGCTGCCGGCGGCTGCCACGTCGGCCGCGCCCAAATCCGCCGCGGCACCAGCACTCGCGGCCAGACTGCGGCTGCAGGTCGATCGCATCGCGGTGCAGCACGACGGCTCGGTCGGCACCACCGACTGGCGCTTCGCGGTCGAGGCCGATGGCGAGCCGCTGTTCGTGTTCTCGCAGGACGAGCTCGACGAAACCGGCGGTCGCAACGTGGTGGTGCCGAAGGACGTGCAGGCGGTGCTGCGGCTCGCCGCGGGCCGGCATGCCAGGATCGCGGTCGAAGGCTGGCGCGGCAGCCGCCTGCGCATCAGCGAAGGCGAACCCGACGTGCGCGGCGAAGGCGTCCTGTCCGCAAGCGGTGCGTTGCCGCCGATGGCCGTCAGGGCGGCGCGCGATCGCGACGGCGCCTTCGTGTTCTATTTCTCGGCAACGCGCGACTAGCGCGGCTTTAACGCCACCCGGCGTTAGAATCCAGCCATGAAGCTCTGGTCCATCCTCGGCAATTCGCAGCAGCTCGACGGCGGCGCGATGTTCGGCAACGCGCCCAGGGCGATGTGGTCGAAATGGCTGGCGCCGGATGAACAGAACCGGATCCCGCTCGCCTGCCGTGCACTGCTGGCGAGCCCGCTCAACCGCAAGACCGTGCTGTTCGAGACCGGTATCGGCGCATTCTTCGAGCCGAAGCTGCGCGAGCGTTACGGCGTGGTCGAGGAGCGCCACGTGCTGCTGGAGTCGCTGCACGCGGCCGGTTTCGAGCACGAGGACGTCGACGTGGTGGTGCTGTCGCACCTGCATTTCGACCATGCCGGCGGCTTGCTGGCCGCGTGGACGCAGGACAGGGCGCCAGAGTTGCTCTTCCCCAACGCGACCTACCTGGTGAGCGAATCGTGCTGGGATCGCGCGATGCATCCGCATCCGCGCGACCGCGCCAGCTTCATCGCCGAACTGCCGGCACTGCTGCAGGCGAGCGGACGCCTGGAAATTGTCGACGGCACGTATTCGCAGACGCTGGGCCACGCCGTGCGTTTCCACTACAGCGACGGCCACACGCCGGGACTGATGCTGGCCGAGATCGTCGGCCCGGAACACGTGAATGGCGAGGACCACGGCGGCGTGGTGTTCTGCGCCGACCTGATCCCGGGGCGGCCGTGGGTACACGTGCCGATCACGATGGGCTACGACCGCAACGCGGAGCTGCTGATCGACGAGAAGCGTGAGTTCCTCGAGGACAAGCTCGCACGCAACGTGCACCTGTTCTTCACCCACGATCCCGGCTGCGCGCTGGCCCAGGTGACGCGCGACGACAAGGGCCGGTTCGGCACCGCGCACGAAGTCGCGGAGCTGCACGCACGGGCACTGGCGGCATGAGGCAAGCGGCGTGGCTGGCTGCACTGCTCGCGATCGCCGGCAGTACGTTCGCGCAGGACGAACCGGCCGGCGCGCCGCAACCGGACAGGACGGTGCGTGATCTCGAGTTCGGTGTCGTCGCGCGCCATGTCGGATTGGAACGGCGGGTCGAGATGCTGCAATGGCAGGCCGTGCCGAACGGCTATGCGAAGGTTTGGAGCGTGCAGCCGATCGACTCCTCCGGCTTCGCGTACGGCCACGAAAATCCTGGCGCGTTGCCGTTGCGAAGCCGGCGCTGGCTGGCGCAGACGATCAGCATCGACGACGAGCCCCTGGATGCCGAAGTCGTTGCACGCCTGGGCGAGTGGCGCGACTTCCGCCCGGGTTTCTCCGGCTTGCCCGGCAACCTCGCGGCGACCTTCCAGCCGGAAGGCGACGGCCTCGGCAGCGCCGAGAATCCGCTCGACCCACAGATCGGTGATCTGCGCATCCGCTGGCGCGAGCTGGTGCTGCCGCCGCTGCAGGGCAGGATCACGCTGCAGGGCGGACGCTGGCGGCTGCTTGCGGAGCAGCGAGCTGCAGCGCCGGATGGAAAGGCGGTCGACCCTGCACATGTGCCGTCGGAACCGCATCGCGCACCGTGGCTGTTCGGCGGTGCGATGGTGGTGCTGATCGCAGCATTCGCCGCACGCCGCCGTCGTCGCAACCGCTGAGGTCGCCATGCCGAAGATCACCCTGCTGTTCGCATCGCTGCACGTCTTGCTGTTGCTGGCATTGCTGGCGCGGATCTCGCGTCACCGCCACCAGCACCGGATCGGCATCGGCGATGGCGGTGACGCGCTGTTGGTGCGCAAGATCCGGGTGCACGGCAACTTCATCGAAAACGCTCCATTTGCGCTGTTGCTGCTGGCGCTGCTGGAACTCGGCGGCCTGGCGCACGCCTGGCTGTGGGTGCTTGGCGCCGCGCTGTTGCTGGGGCGGACCATGCACGCGGTCGGTTTCTCGCGCAGCGGCGGCAAGTCCTTCGGCCGCTTCTACGGCACTGCGCTGACCTGGCTGGCGTTGCTGGCGATGGCGCTGGCGGGGTTGTGGCTGGCGTTGCACGCGATGGCGTGACGGAAAAGACAAGGCCGGGTTTTCCCGGCCTCGTATCGGCTTCCGATGTAGCGTTTATCAAGCTGCAGCGGCCTGCCGCTGGCGCGGACCTTCCAGCAGCGAGCGCCTGACCAGCGCGATCATCAGGTCGAGTTCGTCGGTGCCGATCGCGAAGTGCGGGGTGAAGCGCAGCGAGTTGGCGCCGCCGTGGATCACGCCTAGACCGCGCTCGCGCAGCCATTCCTCGGTCGAACCGGTACCGTAACCCTTGAACTGCGGCGCCAGCTCGCACGAGAACAGCAGGCCGGTGCCCTGGACCTTGGTGATCAGGCCGCCGAGTTCGGACTTCAGTGCCTCGAGTTTCGCGATCGCCTGCGTGCCGCGCTCGCGGATGTTGGCGCGCAGCTGCGGGGTGATCTGCGCCAGCACCGCGCAGGCGACGTCGAGCGCGCGCGGGTTGGTGGTCATGGTGTTGCCGTACACGCCCTTGCGGTACAGGCCGGCGGCGCGTTCGTTGACGGCGAGCACCGACAGCGGGAATTGGGCGGCGTTGAGCGCCTTGGAGTAGGTTTCCATGTCCGGTGCCTCGAGACCTTCGAAGCCCGGATAGTCGACCACCGACAGCACGCCGTGCGCGCGCAGCCCGGCCTGGATCGAGTCGACCAGCAGCAGCGCGCCGTGGGCCTTGGTCAGCTCGCGCGCGGCGGCATAGAACGCCGGCGGCACGCTGCGGCCCGGGTCGCCTTCGCCCATCACTGGCTCCAGGAACATCGCCTCGATGAACCAGCCGTTGCGCTCGGCATCGGCGAAGACCTTCTTCAGCGCATCGATGTCGTAGGGTTCGACCGTCAGCACCGTGTCCTCGCCGCGGAAGCTGGCCAGATGCTGGACATAGGTCTTGCGCGAGGAATCCGAATACAGCGCCGGACGCTCGGTACGGCCGTGGAAGCTTCCCTTGACCACCACCCGCTTGATCGTGTGCCCAGCGTGCCGCGCGCCCGGGTCGGTCATCAGCTTGCTGTTGACGTCGGCGATGCGCGCGGCCAGCGACACCGATTCCGAGCCCGAGTTCAGGCACAGGAACTTGCTGTACGGGCAGCCGCCGCGCGTATGTCCGATCTCGGCGCGCAGGGCGCGGTCGAAGCGCAGCTGCGACAGGTTCGGGGTCATGATGTTGGCCATCACCTGCGGCCTGGCCATCGCTTCCAGCACCTGCTTCGGCGTATGGCCGAAGCCGAGCATGCCGTAGCCACCGGAGTCGTGCAGCACCGCGCCGTTGAGGGTGACGATCCACGGCCCGCGCGCGCCCAGGGCGACATAAGGGTTGACTGTGTCGTCGGAATAGAAGTTGACATAGCCGCCCTGGACAACGTGCGCTTGCTCGGCCTCGTCGAGGTCGAGCAGCTCCGGGAACTCGTCGCGCACGCGCGCATGTTCGGCGGCGGCAGCCTCGATCGCCTCGACCAGGTCCGGATGGGTCGCGGCGAACTTCAGCAACGTGGCGTCGTCCAGGCCCGTCGTGCGGCGGGCGCCGGTGTGGGCGCGCAACGGGGCGAGTGTGTCGAGCAGTGCGTGCTGGTTCATGGCGGGCGCCTCCCTCAGGCGAAAAACAAAAAATGCGCGGCAAATGCTCATGACATCGGGCCGCGCAGCTGCCGTTTTCCAGTGATTTCAAGTGTTTGCGCGATTTTATCATGCGGATTTCGGCGCCGTAACCCCCACGCTCATAGCAGCATGGGCCGCTACAATGCGCGCCCGCCAAGTCGCTGTTCGCCTGAGGAATTCCCGGTCTTGAAGCGAGCCGACTTCCATTACGACCTGCCGGGGGAGTTGATCGCGCAGGCGCCGCTGCCCGAGCGCTCCGCCAGTCGTCTGCTGGTCGTGCCGCCAGCGCCAGCGCCGTTTGCCGATCGCGGCATCCGCGATCTGCCACGGTTGCTGGATCCCGGCGACCTGTTGGTGTTCAACGATACCCGGGTGATTCCGGCGCGGTTGTTCGGGCACAAGGCCAGCGGCGGGCGCGTCCAGATCCTGATCGAGCGGCTGCTGCCGGACAACGAGGCGCGCGCGCAGATCGGCGCCAGCAAGTCGCCCAGGACCGGTGGCCGGATCGCGCTCGACGCCGGCGGCGAGGCGGAAGTGCTCGGCCGCGACGGCGAGTTCTACCACCTGCGTTTCCACGTACCGGAAACGCTCGAAGCCTGGCTGCAGCATGCCGGTCGCATGCCGCTGCCGCCGTACATCCACCGTGAACCTGACGCCAACGACGATGCGCGCTACCAGACCGTGTTCGCGCGCGAGGTCGGCGCGGTCGCGGCGCCGACGGCCGGTCTGCATTTCGACGATGCGTTGCTGGATGCATTACGCGCGCGCGGCGTGGAACTGGGCCACGTCACGTTGCATGTCGGCGCCGGCACCTTCCAGCCGGTGCGGGTCGACGCTCTCGACCAGCACCGCATGCACAGCGAATGGCTCAACGTCGGCGCCGGACTGGTGGAGGAGATCAGCCAAACACGTGCGCGCGGTGGACGGCTGGTCGCCGTCGGCACCACGGTCGTGCGTGCACTCGAAACCGCCTCGCGCGGCGGCGAACTGCAGCCGTTCGCGGGCGAGACCGATATCTTCATCCTGCCCGGCTACCACATCGGCAGCGTCGACGCGCTGCTGACCAATTTCCATCTACCCGAAAGCACGTTGCTGATGCTGGTGTCGGCGTTCGCCGGCAAGGACCGGATCATGGCGGCGTACCAGCATGCGATCAGTGAGCGCTACCGCTTCTTCTCCTATGGTGATGCGATGCTGTTGTTCCCACAGCCGGAGCAGGGCGCATGAAGGTTGAGAGTGCCGCGCGATGAGCAGGATGTCGTTCCAGCTGCTCGGCAACGACGGCGCCGCGCGCCGCGGCCGCATGACCTTCCCGCGCGGCACGGTCGAGACGCCGGCGTTCATGCCGGTCGGCACCTACGGTTCGGTCAAGGGCGTGCTGCCCGAGCAGCTGCGCGCGCTCGGCGCCGAGATCATCCTCGGCAACACCTTCCACCTGTACCTGCGGCCGGGCCTGGAAGTGATCGAGGCGCACGGCGGCCTGCACGGCTTCACGCGCTGGGATGGCCCGATCCTGACCGACTCCGGCGGTTTCCAGGTGTTCTCGCTGGCGCACCGGCGCAAGATCACCGAGGCTGGTGTCACCTTCGCTGCGCCGACCGACGGCTCGACCGTGTTCCTCGGTCCCGAGGAGAGCATGCGCATCCAGCGCGTGCTCGATTCCGACATCGTCATGATCTTCGACGAGTGCACGCCATATTTGATCGATGACATGCCGGCGACCGAGGATGTCGCGCGCGGGTCGATGCAGCTGAGCCTGCGCTGGGCCGAGCGCAGCAAGCGCGCGCATGAAGGCAACGACGCGGCGTTGTTCGGCATCGTCCAGGGCGGCGTGCACCACGACCTGCGCACGCAGTCGGCGCAGGGCCTGAGGGCGGTCGGCTTCGATGGCTATGCCATCGGCGTGCTTGCGGTCGGCGAGCCGGAGGACGAGCGCAACGCGATGCTCGAGCACACCTGTCCGCAGCTGCCCGAAGACCGGCCGCGTTACCTGATGGGCGTCGGTCGGCCCGGGGACCTGGTCGAGGCGGTCGCGCGCGGCGTCGACATGTTCGACTGCGTGATGCCGACCCGCAACGCGCGCAACGGCCACTACTTCACCAGCTTGGGCACCGTGCGCATCCGCAATGCGAAATACGAGAAGGATCTGCGGCCGATCGAGGAGGGCTGCGGCTGCCATGCCTGCAGCAGTGGTTACAGCCGCGCCTACCTGCGCCACCTGGACCGCTGCAACGAAATGCTGGCGCCGATCCTAGGCACCCTGCACAACCTCTGGTATTACGAAAAGGTCATGGCCGACATGCGCGAGGCCATCGGCCGGGGAACCTTCGCCCGGTTCCGGGAGTCCTTCCATGCCGCCCGTGAAGCTTTTCTCCCCTCGGTGGAAGGGCTGGGGTGAGGGTTCGGGGCGAGCGCGAAGCTCCACGCCCGCCCCGAACCCTCATCCGGCGCCAAGCGCCACCTTCTCCCGGCGGGAGAAGGGAAAAGCCGGGGCGCATGGCATAATTCCTCGCTGTTTCGCGACCGGACATCCTGATGAACCTGCTCGACCTGCTGATTCCCCCCGCTTTTGCCCAGGCCGCCGGCCAACCCGCACCGGGTGGCCTGTTCGGCGGCGGCATCGCCGGGATGCTGCCCTTCATCATCCTGATCGGCGTGATGTATTTCCTGATGATCCGGCCGCAGATGAAGCGCGCCAAGGAACATCGCGCCATGCTCGACAAGCTCGGCACCGGCGACGAGGTCATCACCAACGGCGGCATCGCCGGAACCGTGCGCGAGATCGGCGACAGCTTCGTCACCGTCGAGATCGCCGACAATGTGCGCGTGCGCCTGCAGAAGGGCGCGATCGCCAACGTGCTGCCCAAGGGCACGCTGAAGTCGGCCTGAGCCGTCCCTGTCCACCTGATTGCACCGGCCGCCCGGCCGCGTGCGAGGCTTCGCGATGCTCGAATACGGCCGCTTCAAATACCTCACGGTCCTGATCGTGGTGCTGCTCAGCGCGTTGTACGCACTGCCCAACGTGTTCCCGCAGGATCCGTCGGTGCAGATCACCGCCAACCGCGGCTCTACCGTCGACAAGACGCTGCAGCAACGCGTCGAATCCGGCCTGAAGAAGGCCGGGATCGCGCCGAAATCGGTCGAGGTTGACAAGACCGGCAACCTGCTGGTGCGCCTCAACGACGTCGATGCGCAAGGCAAGGCTGCCGACGTGCTGCGGCCCGAGCTCGGCAACAGTTTCGTGGTCGCGCTCAACCTCGCCTCGACCGTCCCCGACTGGCTCGGTGCGATCGGCGCGCGGCGCATGCTGATGGGCCTCGACCTGCAGGGCGGCGTCCACTTCCTGATGCAGGTCGACCAGAAGGCGGCGCTGGAGAAGCGCTTCGAAGCCTACACCGAGGACCTGCAGGTACTGCTGCGCGACAACCGCATCCGCTACGAGGCGGTCGAGCGCCGTCCCGACAACAGCATCCGGGTGACCCTGGCGCCCGGCACCGAGAGCGGTCCGGCGCTGGGCCTGATCGCCAGGAACCTGCCGACCCTCACCACCGAGGCCGTGGGCAACACCATCACCGTGCGCGTACCGGAGCGCGAACTGCAGCAGATCACCGCCGACGCGATCGAGCAGAACGTCGGCACGCTGCGCAACCGCATCAACGAGCTCGGCGTCGCCGAGCCGATCATCCAGCGCCAGGGCAGCGACCGCGTGGTCGTGCAGCTGCCGGGCGTTCAGGACACCGCGCAGGCCAAGCGCATCCTCGGCGCAACTGCCACGCTGGAATACCGCGGCGTCGTCGAAGGCAATGCCTACGACGCCGTCAGCAGCGGCAACGTCCCGCCCGAGGCGCGCGTGTACTACCGCAAGGAACTCGGCGCCGACGGCAAGCCCATTCCGATCCTGCTCAACAAGCGCGTGATCGCCTCCGGCGAACAACTGGTGGATGCGCGCTCCGGCTTCGACCAGCGCAGCGGCTCGCCGATGGTCTCGGTGCGGCTCAACGGCATCGGCGGCCAGCGCATGTTCGACTACACCAGCCAGAACGTCGGCAAGCCGATGGCGGTGGTGTACATCGAGCGCGTTCCCGAAGTCACCAAGGTCGACTGCAAGGAAGTCCGCACCACGCGCACCAGCGAGCAGGTGATCTCTGTCGCCACGATCCAGGGCGTGTTCGGCAAGGAGTTCCAGACCACCGGCCTGGATAGCGCCAAGGAAGCGGCCGACCTCTCCCTGCTGCTGCGCGCCGGCGCGCTAGCCGCGCCGATGGACTTCGTCGAGGAGCGCATCGTCGGCCCCAGCCTGGGCAAGGAGAACGTCGACCGCGGCCTGACCGCGGTGCAGTACTCGTTCGCCTTCGCGCTGGTGTTCTTCCTCGTCTACTACCGCATGTTCGGCGTGATCACCTGCGTGGCGCTGCTGCTCAACATGCTGATGGTGATCGCGGTGATGTCGTTCCTCGGCGCCACGCTGACCCTGCCGGGTCTGGCCGGCATCGCGCTGACGGTCGGCATGTCGGTCGACGCCAACGTGCTCATCAACGAACGCATACGCGAGGAACTGCGCGCGGGCATGCCGCCGCAGTCGGCGATCGCCAGCGGCTACGAAAAGGCATCGGGCACGATCGTCGACGCCAACCTCACCGCGCTGCTGGCCGGCGTGGCGTTGTTCGCATTCGGCACCGGCCCGGTCAAGGGCTTCGCGGTGTCGCTGATCGCCGGCATCATCACCTCGATGTACACCGCGGTGTCGGTGTCCCGCGGCATCGCCACGCTGATCTACGGACGTCGGCGCAAGCTGAAGTCGCTCGCTATCTAACGGGATCGTCGTCATGAAGCCTTTCAATGTGTTCCCGTACGACAGCAACTTCGATTTCATGCGACTGCGCTGGGTGTCGCTCGGCATCGCGGCGCTGATCATGTTCATCGGCATCGGCGCGATGGTCGGCAAGGGCTTCAACTTCGCGCTCGACTTCACCGGCGGCACCGTCACCGAACTGCGTTTCGCCAAGCCGGTCGACGTCGACGGCGTGCGCGAACGCCTCGCCAGGACCGGCTACGAAGGCGCGCAGGTGCAGACCTTCGGCTCCGGCAACGACCTGCTGGTGCGCTTGCAGCCCAAGGAAGGCGCCGCCACCGGCCAGTCGCACACCTCCGACGACGTGGTGCGGGCAGCCTCCACCGCCGACAACCCCGGCCAGATCCGGCGCAGCGACTTCGTCGGCCCGCAGATCGGCAAGGAACTGGCCCAGAACGGCGTCTATGCGTTGCTGTTCGTCGTGGTCGGTTTCCTCGCCTACATTTCGTTCCGCTTCGAGTGGAAGTTCGCGGTGGCCGCGATCATCACCACCATGCACGACGTGGTCGTCGTCGCCGGCTGGTTCGCGCTGAGCGGGCACGAGTTCGACCTGACCGTGCTCGCCGGCGTGCTGTCGGTGATGGGCTACTCGATCAACGACACCATCGTGGTGTTCGACCGCGTCCGCGAGAACTTCCGCGGCATGCGTGCGGCCCCGCGCGATATCCTGAACAAGTCGATCAACCAGACGTTGTCACGGACCGTGATCACATCGTTCGTGGCGTTCCTGACCGTGCTTGCGCTCTATCTCTACGGCGGCGGTTCGTTGCGCGGCATGGCCGAGTCGCAGATGCTCGGCATCGTCATCGGCACGCTGTCGTCGATCTTCGTCGCCTGCCCGCTGCTGATGTGGCTTGGCGCCAGCAAACAGGACCTGATGCCGAAGGCCAGGGACGAGGCGGCATTGGCGCGGCGCCCGTAATTCATCGACGCGCGGCGGGAGTGAATTTCCCCTCGCCCCGCGCAGCGGGGAGAAGCAAATCAGGCGAAACTGGCCGCGTAACCCGACGATACGATCGTCTTCTGCAGCGGCTCGACCAGCTTGATGCCACCGGCGACGACCTGGTGGCCGCGGGTGGGTGCGATATCCATGCGGCCGGGCGCGGCGCCGCGGTAATCGCAGACACGGCCGCCGGCCTCGCGCACCAGCAGTACGCCGGCGGCGATATCCCAAGGCTGCAAGCCGGCCTCGAAATAGCCATCGGTGCGCCCGCAGGCGATGTAGGCAAGGTCGAGCGCTGCTGAACCGGTGCGGCGTACGTCCTCGGCGTCGCGCAGCAGTTCGCGCAGGCATTCGAGCTGCGCGCCGGCGCGGGCGCGCTCGCGCGGCGGGAAGCCGGTGGCCAGCATCGCGCCGGCGAGGTCCTTGCGTTCGTTGACGCGGATCCTGCGATCGTTGAGCACGGCGCCGGAGCCACGGCTGGCGGTGAAGAGTTCGTTGCGTAGCGGGTCGAAGACCACGCCATGCAATGTCTCGCCGTTCTCGACCAGAGCGATCGACACGCACCAGTGCGGGAAGCCGTGCAGAGAGTTGCTGGTGCCGTCGAGCGGATCGATCACCCAGGTATGGCGGCCACCACCGCGACCTTTCTGCGCGCCGCCTTCCTCGCCGAGGATGGCGTAGTCGGGGTTGGCGCGCTTGAGCTCCTTGATGATCTCGGCCTCGGCGAGTCCGTCGACCTCGCTGGCATAGTCGAATCGATCCTTCTCGATCACATTGATCGCGTCGAGCCGGTTCATGTGCCGCAACAGCACGTTGCCGCCGGCACGGGCCGCCTTGACCATGACGTTGACGGCAGGCTTTTGCATACGCGAACGGGCTCCGGGGCGCAGGACGGGATCGGCAGGGGAAAGAGCAGGCCGGCGCGGGGCCGGGCGCGGAGTTTACCATTGCCTCCATGAGCACCGATCCCGCGCCTCCCGGCCCATTCGCACGCATCCGTATCGTGCTGGTCGGCACCCAGCACCCCGGCAACATTGGCTCCGCGGCGCGGGCCTTGAAGACCATGGGGCTCTCCAGGTTGGTGCTGGTGGCGCCGGAACGCTTCCCGCACGCCGAGGCCGATGCGCTCGCCGCCGGCGCCGATGACGTGCTCGGCGCGGCCGAAGTGCATGCGAACTTGGCCGAGGCGGTAGCCGACTGTCGCCTGGTGCTCGGTTGCACCGCGCGCAGCCGCCGGGTCGCTTTGCAGGAACAGTTGCCGCGAGATGCCGCTGCCCGGGCGCTGGCGACCGCGGGCGGGAGTGGCGGTGAGGTGGCGCTGGTGTTCGGCCGTGAACGTACCGGGTTGAGCAACGAGGAACTGCAGCTGTGCCACGGCGCGGTGCATATCCCGGCCAACCCCGACTACAGCTCGCTGAACCTGGCCGCGGCGGTGCAGGTGCTGGCCTATGAACTGCGCCTGGCGCTGCTCGGGTCCGCAACCACGGTCGACGCCGCTGCGCGCGCCGGGCCGCCGGCCGCGCACGCCGAACTGGAGGGCTTCTTCGCGCAGCTCGCGGAAACCCTGGAGGCGATCGACTTCCACAAGGGTCGCGCCCCGGAGTCGGCGCTGCGCAAGCTGCGCCGGCTGTTCCTGCGCAGCGGACTGGATGCGCGCGAGGTGCGGCTGCTGCGCGGCATCCTCGCCGATGCGCAACGGATGGCGCGGCTGGCGGGGGAGCACGCTTCCATGGAACACGTTCCGTCGGAAGCGGCGCCCGGGTCGCTGTCGTAACCCCGGCATTTCGGCTAGGCTCGCCGCTGCCTTGCACGCCCGCGGAACCAGTATCTTGCGCGATTTCCTGACACGCCTGCTGTATTGCCTGCTCGGCGTGTTCGCGGGCAGCGCCCTGGCCCCGGCTTCGGCGGCCGGCGATCCGCACGTGCTGGTGCTCGGGCGCATCAGCGACGATCCCAAGACCCATTACGAGCAGCTCAAGCCGCTGCTCGACTATGTCGTTCCGCGCATGGCCGGCGTCGGCATCCGCGAAGGCCGGATCCTGATGGCGCGCGACCTGCAGCAGATGAGCAGCTACCTGCGCCGCGGCCGCGTCGACTGGGTTACCGAGACCGCGGCGACCGGAATGCGGCTGGAGGAACGCGCCGGCGCGCGACCGCTGGTCCTCACCGAGCGCAACGGTGTCAGCCACTACCGTACCGTGTTCTTCGTGCGCCGCGACAGCGGCATCACTTCGCTGGAGGACCTGCACGGCCACAGCGTCGCATTCCAGAACACCTCCTCCACCAGCGCCTACTTCGTGCCGGCGATGCAGTTGCTGCAGCACGGAATGTCGCTGCAGATCCTGCTCTCGCCGATGGACCGGCCCGGCGATGATTCGGTCGGCTACGTGTTCGCGCGATCCGAGCTCAACATCGCCACCTGGGTGCACAAGCGACTGGTCGACGCCGGCACCATGAGCAACCTCGACTGGGACAACCCGCAACGGATCCCGCCGTCGTACCGCAAGGATTTCGAGATCATCCACGAGAGCCCGGAATACCCGCGCGCGCTGGAGATGGTCCGTGGAGACCTCGACCCGAAGGCGCGCGCGCGGTTGCGCGAAGTGCTGATCGAGGCCGCCGGCGATCCCGACGCGCGCGAGGCGCTTCTGCAGTTCTTCCAGACTACGCGCTTCCTGCCGATCGACCCCGCCGCCGATGCGGCGTTGCACTACGTGCGCGAGGGCGTCGCCCGCGTGCGCGCGAAGGTCGAATGAGGTTCCCCCGCGGTTTCCACGGACTGCACGCCAAGTTCATCGTTCTGGTCGGCGCCACCCTGCTGCTGATGCTGGCGGTGGTGGTGCTGATGCTGCAGCGGCAGACCGCGATGCAGCGCGAGGTGATCGGCCTCAGCCGCGATTCCATGCATGCGCTGGTGTCGGACCGCCTGCGCGCGCGCGGCGAGGCCGCCGCGGCACAGCTCTCCGACTCTCTGGTCAACCCGTTGTACTACTTCGACCTGGACGCGATCGGCGTGATCGCGCGCAACGTGCTGCGCCAGCCGGATGTCGAGTACATCATCGTCTACGACGACAACGGCGACATCATCCATGACGGTTCCGGCGACATCCCCACCTACGGCCAGGCGATGCGCGATCCGCTCGCTTACGAGGTGGTGTCGGCGAAGGGCCTGCGCACGCAGTGGACAGACCGCGTGCTCGACATCTCCAGCCCGATCCGGGTCGGCGACCAGCGCCTGGGCGGCGTGCGCATCGGTTACTCGCTGGAATCGGTGCGCAGCGACGAAACCCGCGCGTCGAACGCATTGAGTACGCGCCTCGGCGAGATCGGGGCACGCCACCTGTTGTGGATCGGGTTGCTGCTGGCCGCCTTGATGGGGCTCGGCGCGGTCGCCAGCCTGTTGCTGCAGCGCGCGCTGGTGCATCCGATCCGGCAGCTGGCCGATGCCGCGCAGGAGATCGAGTCCGGCAACTACGGTGCCGCGGTCCCGACCAGCCAGCGCAACGACGAGGTCGGCGACCTGCTGCGCGCGTTCGGACGCATGGGCGCCGGCATCGCCCGCCATGACCGCGACATCCGCCGCATGGCCTACACCGACGCGCTGACCGGCCTCGCCAACCGGCTCGCGTTCCGCGAAAGCCTCGACCAGCGGCTGATGCAGCTGCGCGGCGCCGGCCGCCAGCTCGCGCTGCTGTTCGCCGACATCGACGACTTCAAGCGCGTCAACGACACCCTCGGCCACGATGCCGGCGACGAGGTACTGGTGCAGTTCGCCAATCGCATTCGCACCGCGGTCGAGCGTTACGGCGACGCAGGGGAAATACTGCTGGCGCGTTTCGGCGGCGACGAATTCGTGATTTTGCTGCAGGGCGGCACCGAGCCTGGCAGCGAGGCACGCACGCTGGCGAGCCGGCTCGCGGAAACGCTGGTCACCGAGCTTGGGCGGCCGATCGTGGTGCAGGACCGACAGGTATTCCTCGGCACATCGATCGGCATCACCCTGTTTCCGGAGGATGCCGCCGGCGCCACGATGTTGATGAAGAACGGCGACATCGCGATGTACCAGGCCAAGGTCGCCGGCAAGAGCTGCTACCGCTTCTACAGCCGGGCGATGGACCAGGCGGTCGAACACCGCGTGCGCATGGAACAGGATCTGCGCGGAGCCTGGGAGCGCGGCGAGCTCAGCCTCGCCTACCAGCCGGTGTTCCGCCTTGCCGACGGCCGCCTGGTCGGCGCCGAGGCACTGCTGCGCTGGCAGCATCCGGAGCAGGGCATCGTCGCGCCGTCGGTGTTCATCGACGTCGCCGAGCAGAGCGGATTGATCGAGACGATCGGGCCGGAGGTGCTGCGTGCTGCCTGCATCGATGCGGTGCGCTGGCATTCCGACTTCGCCAAGGGCAATGGGCTGTTCGTCTCGGTCAACGTCTCGCCACGGCAGTTGCGCAGCGGCGACTTGCCGGACCAGGTCGCCGCGATCCTGCGCGACACCGGCCTGGCGGCGCCGCAGCTGCATCTGGAACTGACCGAAACCGCGGTGATCGGAGACGAGGTGCATGCCAGTTCATTGCTGACGCGATTGCGCCGCACCGGGGTCAAGGTCTGGCTCGACGATTTCGGCACCGGCTTCTCGGGCCTCAGTCACCTGCGCCGGGTGCCGGTCGACGGCGTCAAGATCGACCGCAGTTTCATCGCCGACGTGTTGCGCGATCCCGATGACCTTGCCTTGACCACGGCGATCATCGCGATGGCGCATTCGCTCGGCATCACCGTGATCGCGGAAGGCGTGGAGAAGGAAGGCCAGTACGCGATCCTGCGCGCGCGCGGTTGCGACCTGGCGCAGGGATATTGGCTTGGGCATCCGGTGACAATGCAGGAATTCGTCGGCCTGCTGGCCTGAGAGGTTCTTTTTGCCCGTCATCCCCGCGAAATCAGAACAACGCATCGATCCAGCGCGCTGCCATCCCGGCAAGGTTGCCCGACAGCACGCCGAACACCGCGATCGCGATCACGCCGGTGGTCCATGCCACCAGCATCAGCGCACCGTCGCGTTCCAGCAGTGCCAGCGCGTACAGCAGCAGCAGGCCGCCGAACAGGAAGTTGGTCAACGGGATCGGCAGCGACAGCAGCAGGCCCAGCAGCACCAGCAGCAGCCCGGTCAGCATCGTGGCGGCGCGATGGTCCAGCAGTTGCGGCAAGCGTGGACGCACGACTTTCTCCAGGCGCGCCAGCCAGGGCGAGATCCGTCGTTCAAAACGCGCCAGCGCATGCCGGTGCGGGCCGCGCTCGGCGAGAAACCTGGGCAGCCACGGCCGCCGCAATCCGACCAGTAGCTGCGCGCCGATCAGCACCACCAGCGGGCCACTGACCGCACCGCCGATCGGGATCGGGATGAAGGCCGGCAGCGTGGCGATGAACAGCAACATGCCGAACGCGCGCCGGCCGAGCCCGGCGAGCAGGTCACGCAGGCGCAGGATTTCGTCCGGATCGCCGACGGCGAAACCGTCGAGCAGCGCACGCGTGCCGGCGTCATGCATTGTCGCGCTGGTCCCGCTCGGTGATCCGCTGCAACAGCAGCTTGTCGATGCGCGTGCCGTCGAGGTCGACCACCTCGATCCGCCAGTCGCCCCAGTCGAAGTGTTCGGCCGCGTGCGGGATGCGTCCGAAATACGCGATCACCATGCCCGCGGCGGTGTGGTAGTCGTGCTCCGCGCCAGGCAGCGCACGGCCGCCGAGCAGTTCGCGCAGGTCATCGATCGCCAGCGAGCCATCGACCAGCAGCGAGCCGTCGTCGCGCGTCACCACCAGCGCCTCGGCGTCGGCGCTCTCGCCCGACTGCATGCGTCCCAGCACCGCGCCCATCAGGTCGTTGAGGGTGACCATGCCGGTGACGTCGCCGTATTCGTCGACCACCAGCGCCAGCGACTGCTGCTCCTCGCGGAAGATTTCCAGCAGCTTCAGCGCGTGCGTGGACTCGGACACGAACACCGCCGGCCGCAACTTGCGGAACAGTTCCGGTTGGGTCTGGTCGAGCCGGTCGAGCAGCGCCTTCACCTCGAGCACGCCGAGCACATCGGAATCGCTGTCGCGGTAGACCGGATAGCGCGAGTACGGCGTTTCGCGCATTGCCACGAGGTTCTCCTCGAAACTGGCACCGGCATCCAGCCAGACGATGCGCGTTCGCGGCGTCATCAGGCTGTCGACGGTGCGGTCGCCCAGGCGCATGACGCGATGCATCATGTTGCGCTCGTCGTCATCGATCACGCCCTGCTCGTGGCCCTCGCTGACCAGGAAGCGGATCTCCTCCTCGGTGATGGCGTTGCGCGCGTCGTCCTTGATGCCGAGCAGGCGCAGCACCAGCCGGTTGATCGCGCCGAGCGTGAACACGACCGGTTTGGCGGCGGTCGCCAGCATCGCCAGTGGGATCGCGACCACGCTGGCGATGGCTTCCGGGTTGGTCAGCGCAAGCCTTTTCGGGATCAGTTCGCCGAAGATCACCGAACCCGCGGTGATCATGCCGACCGCGGTGCCGATTCCGATCGGCCGGGCGTACTCGCGCACCGCAGGCCAGACGTCGTCGAGCCAGTTGGCGATCTGCAGGCCGATCGCGTCGCCGCCGAATACGCCGGTCAGCACGCCGATCATGGTGATGCCGATCTGCACCGTCGACAGCAGCCGGTCCGGATGCTCGGCCAGCAGCAGCGCGGTGCGGGCGCCGCGACTGTGTTCGCCCATCTGTTTCAGGCGCAGCTTGCGCGAGGTCATCAGCGCCATCTCCGACAGCGCGAAGCAGGCGTTGAGCAGGATCAGCGCGGCGACGATCAACAGTTCCAGCACGCGCGCAGATCCAGATGAGGGACGCCCATGCGGGGGGCGGGGCGGGGCAGTCTGGGCGGCGGCCGGTGGGCGGTGCGTGCAGACGTGGGGAGTCGGGGGGCGTCTTCGTCCATAGGTGCGCCGGAGCGCGCCGGCATCATAGCAGCCGCCTATGACCGAGCCGTGTGAGCCGCCGGGGGCGCTGCCAGTGCCGGATTTCCACATATCCCGCAAGCGCGTCGCCCAGCGCGCGGCGGCGCGTCGAGGTCGATCCGCAAGTGAATCCACTCGTGGCGCGACATGAAACCGTCATAATTGCCCTTGCCACACTTTTCGCATCCGGGGCGCAACGATGTTTTCCCTGCAGACGATCTTCGGCCAAGGCAAGCAGTTCTATGCCCTGCTCGACGAGGCGGCGGTGGCCGCCCACGACAGCACCAAGGCCCTGTACGAGATGTTGAAGGTACCGGAGCGCACCCCCGGTCTGGAGGCATTCAAGCTGGCCCGGCAGCGCGAGCGGGTCGCCTCGGACAAGATCAGCCAGGCGCTGGTCGACAGCTTCATCACCCCGATCGAGCGTGAGGACATCGAGGCGCTGGGCTCGGCGCTGTACAAGATCCCCAAGCAGGTCGAACGCTTCGC
>JBDSFV010000026.1:0-9347 GCA_039919355.1 Luteimonas sp.
ATCCGCGCACCGAGCGCGACGCACTCATGAATGATGTGTGCTTCATCGCCGATGTCGCGGTGCTGCCACGCTGGATGCGGGTGCGCGAAGCGATCGAGTTCGTCGCCGGCGTGCATCCGCGTTTCGATCGCGCCCGCTGCGAGCGTTTCCTCGCCAATACCCAGCTCAAGCCGCAGATGCGCGTGCGTGAACTGTCGAAAGGCATGATCGTGCAGCTGCACCTGGCGCTGGTGATGGCGATCGACGCGAAACTGCTGGTGCTGGACGAGCCCACGCTCGGCCTCGACATCCTCTACCGCAAGCAGTTCTACCAGCGCCTGCTGGAAGACTACTTCGACGAGCAGAAAACCATCCTCGTCACCACCCACCAGGTCGAGGAGATCGAACACATCCTCACCGACGTGATGTTCATCCGCGACGGCAGGATCGTGCTCGACGCGCCAATGGAAGCCGTCGGCGAGCGTTACGTCGAGGTGCTGGTCAATGGCGACCGCATCGACAACGCCCGCGCGCTCAAGCCCATCGACGAACGCGCCCTCCCATTCGGCAAGACCGTGATGCTGTTCGACGGCGTGCCGCACTCGCAACTCGATGCCCTCGGCGAAACCCGCACCCCGGGCCTGGCCGATCTGTTCGTCGCCACGATGAAGGGAACCTACGCATGAACGCAAACATGTCTGTCGATGCGGTCGAAACGCGCGCGCCGGTCGCGGCGCCGCATCCGACCCACAAGTTCGGGCTGCTGCTCAGGCGCGAGTTCTGGGAGCACAAGGGCGGCTTCCTGTGGGCGCCATTCGTCTCCGGTGCGATCTTCCTGTTGCTGTCGATCATGGGGATCGGCGTCGGCGAGATGGCCGCGCGCCGGGCGGCCCAGCATGGCGACCTGCACATCGACGGCCAGAGCGTGACCGTCAACGGCCTCGACCTCGGCATGCTGACCTCGAAACTCGGCCCGGAGGAGATGAAGCACCTGGCCGGCGGCGTCGATCTCAGCCTGCTCATGGCCTCGGCCTGGCCCTTCATCGTGCTGGCCTTCGTCGTGTTCTTCTACTGCCTGGGCACGCTGTACGACGAGCGCAAGGATCGCAGCGTGCTGTTCTGGAAGTCGCTGCCGCTGTCCGACAGCGAGACCGTGCTGTCGAAGGTGGCGAGCGCCCTGCTGGTCGCTCCGGTGCTTGCCACGATCGCAGCGCTGGCGACGATGTTCGGCTTCCTGCTGGTGGTCAGCGTGGTCGTGCTGCTGCACGGCGGCAACCCGATCCAGCTGCTGTGGGGTCCCGGCAGCCCGCTCGGCGTGGCTGCACAACTGCTCGCAAGCATCCCGGTCTATGCGCTGTGGGCGCTGCCGACGGTGGGCTGGTTGATGCTGTGCTCGTCCTGGGCACGCAGCAAGCCGTTCCTGTGGGCGCTCATGATTCCGGCATTCGCAGGCATCTTCGTCAGCTGGTTCGACCTCATGCAGACGTTCAACCTCGAATCGACCTGGTTCTGGAAAAACATCGTCGCCCGCATGCTGTTCAGCGTGGTCCCGGGCAGCTGGTTCGATGCCGCCCACTTCGAAGGTGTGAACGTCGATGGCCCGGAAGCGATCCGCAACCTGATCGACCTCAGCTCGACCTACTCGGTGCTGCTGACCCCGCAACTGTGGATCGGCGCGGTGGCCGGCGCCGCGATGATCTTCGGTGCGATCCGCATGCGCCGGTATCGCGACGAGGGCTGAGTCCCCTTTCGTTACCTGTCCTCACCCGGAGATCCGACATGGCCATCATTTCCCGTCACGCCGTGCTGCTCACGCTTTCGCTTTGCACACCACTGCTCGCCTCGTGCGAAAACGCTGCTCCGCCGGCTCCCCCAACTTCGCCGTCGCCACCGGTTGCAAGCTCCATGCCGCCGCAGACAGTGCTCGGTCGCACGGTCGACAGCGCCATGCGCAAGGCGCGCAGCGAGCTTGAAACCGGCAACCTCGACCTGAGTCATGGCGTCAACATCAGCGTCGGCCAGCACGATCGCCACTTCAGCATTGGCCGCGCCGACAGCCTGCAGCACGCCGAAATAACCCCGCAGGGCGATCTACTGATCGAAGGCAAGACGACATCCATCACCGCTGCGCAGCGTGCGCTGCTGCTGGACTACCGCCGACAAGTGATCGCCATCGCCGAAACCGGCATGGCGATTGGCGTGCAAGGCGCCGATCTGGCGGGCAAAGCCGTGCTGGAGGTGGTGTCGGGCGTGATCCACGGCAACACCGACGCCGCCGGCAAGCGCATTGAGGCCGAAGGCAGGAAGCTCGAGGTCAACGCCAAACAGATCTGCCAGCACTTGCCTGCGATGCGCGCGACGCAGCAACAACTGGCGACATCGCTTCCGGCGTTCGCGCCCTACGCGACGATGACGCAAGCCGACATCGACGATTGCATGAAGGGCGACGGCGCCGCCGTGACCAGCCAGTAAGGCGCGCTAACCCCCGCTGCCCGCGCCGGCATGAATGCCGCCGCGGGTCAATGCGACCGGATCCAGCAACCGGCGCAACTCCTTCTCTGGCAATCCACTCATCTGGATCGCGACATCGAGCACCGAACGATTTTCGGCATAGGCTCGCTTGGCGATCGCCGCCGCTTTCTCGTAACCGATCACCGGATTGAGCGCGGTCACCAGGATCGGGTTGCGATCGAGCGCCGCGGCGACGCGGTCGCGCCGTACCTTCAGGCCGGCGATGGCCTTGTCCGCCAGCAGCCGCATCGCGTTGGCGAGCAGGCCGATCGAGTCGAGCAGGTCATGCGCAATCAGGGGCAGCATCACGTTGAGCTGGAAGTTGCCGCTGGCGCCGGCCACGGTGATCGCCGTGTGGTGGCCCATCACCTGCGCACAGACCATGCACAGCGCTTCCGGGATCACCGGGTTGACCTTGCCCGGCATGATCGAGCTGCCCGGTTGCAACGCCGGCAGTTCGATCTCGCCCAGGCCCGTCATCGGCCCGGAGTTCATCAGGCGCAGATCGTTGCCGATCTTCATCAGCGCCACGGCGAGCGCGTTGAGCTGGCCGGACAGCTCGACCGCGTCATCCTGCGCCGCAATGCCCTCGAACTTGTTGTCGGCCGATTCGAACTTCGTGCCGGCCAGTATGGACAGTGTTTTCGCCATCGCCTTGCCGAAGCGCGGGTCGGTGTTGATTCCGGTTCCGATCGCGGTACCGCCGATCGGCAGCCGCCGCAACCGCTTCAGCGCGTCCTCGATGCGGCCCTGGGCGGATTGCAGCTGTGCGGCCCAGGTGCCGAATTCCTGCGCGAAAGTCAGCGGCATCGCGTCCAGCAGGTGGGTGCGGCCGGTCTTGGTGATGCGGTCCATGGACTTGCCGCGACGCTCGATGGTCTTGCGCAGGTGTTGCAACGCCGGCAGCAACTGTTCGACCACCGCGAGTTGCGCCGAGACGCGGATCGCGGTCGGGATCACGTCGTTGGAGCTCTGGCCGAGGTTGACGTGGTCGTTGGGGTGAACTTTCGCTCTGCCCATGCGCGCGGCGAGCGTCGCGATCACCTCGTTGGCATTCATGTTGCTCGAGGTGCCCGAGCCGGTCTGGAACACGTCGATCGGGAATTGCGCGTCATGCGCGCCTTCGGCTACCGCCAGTGCCGCCTTGCGGATCGACGCCGCCTGCGTCTTCGGCAACAGGCCGAAACCGGCATTGACCTCGGCCGCTGCCGCCTTGATCAAGCCCAGTGCGCGGATGAAGCCGCGCGGCATCGGCTGGCCGGAGATCGGGAAATTCCCGACCGCACGCTGGGTCTGCGCGCCCAACAGCGCATCGGCGGGCACCTGCAGGTCACCCATGCTGTCGTGTTCGACGCGGAACTCGCCTGCCTTAGCCCTGCTTGCCTTCGCCATGCCTGTCGCCCCTGTTCGTCGGTGCCCGGGAGCATACCGCCGCGACCGTTTAGAATTGCGTATCCCCTTGCCGCGCACTCGCCATGTCCGACGCCCAGCTGCTCGCCCTGTCCCCGCTCGATGGCCGCTACGCCGGCAAGGTTGACGCGCTGCGCCCGATCTTTTCCGAGTTCGGCCTGATCAAGGCCAGGGTCCGGGTCGAGGTCGAATGGTTGCTGGCGCTGGCCAGTGAACCAGGCATCGTCGAGCTCGCGCCCTTCTCCGATGCCGCCGCAGTCCGGCTGCGTGCATTCGCCGCCGGGTTCTCCACCACCGACGCCGCGCGGGTCAAGGAAATCGAGTGCACCACCAACCACGACGTCAAGGCGGCCGAGTACCTGCTCAAGGAACGGCTCAAGGGCGATGCCGAGCTGGGCCCGGCGCTGGAGTTCGTGCACTTCGCCTGCACCAGCGAGGACATCAACAACCTCAGCTACGCGCTGATGCTCAACGAGGCGCGGCAGACGGTACTGCTGCCAAGGCTCGACGAGCTGATCCGGAAACTGCGCGCGATGGCACACGAACATGCCGCCCTGCCGATGCTTTCGCGCACCCATGGCCAGACCGCATCGCCGACCACCGTCGGCAAGGAGATCGCCAACGTCGTCGCGCGCCTGCTGCGCCAGCGCGAGGTGCTCGCGGCGTTGCCGATGCCGGGCAAGATCAACGGCGCGGTCGGCAACTACAACGCCCATGTCGCCGCCTGCCCCGACATTGACTGGCCGGCGTTCTCGCAGGCATTCGTCGCGTCGCTGGGGCTGGACTGGCAACCCTATACGACGCAGATCGAGCCGCACGACGGCATCGCCGAACTGTGCGACGCGCAACGCCGCGTCGACACGATCTGCATCGACCTGTGCCGCGACCTCTGGGGTTACATCTCGCTGGGTTACTTCAAGCAGGCCGCCAAGGCCGGCGAAGTCGGCAGTTCGACCATGCCGCACAAGGTCAACCCGATCGACTTCGAGAACGCCGAGGGCAACTTCGGCATCGCCAACGCCCTGTTCGAGCACTTCGCCGCCAAGCTGCCGGTCAGCCGCTGGCAGCGCGACCTCACCGATTCGACCGTGCTGCGCGCGCTCGGCACCGCATTCGGCCATGCACTGGTCGGTTACGACGCGTTGTTGCGCGGCCTGAACAAGCTCACCGTCAATCCGGAACGCATCCAGGCCGAGCTCGACGCCGCCTGGGAAGTGCTGGCCGAAGCCGTGCAGACGGTGATGCGCCGCCACGGCCTTCCGAATCCTTACGAGCAGCTCAAGGCCTTGACCCGCGGTCACGGCATCGACTCGCGCTCGATGCGCGACTTCATCGCCACCCTGGATCTGCCCGCGGACGCGAAGCAGCGCCTGCTGGACATGACGCCGTCCACCTACATCGGTCTGGCCGAGCGCCTCGCGCGGGACATCTGAGCGATGGCCAAGCCGCGCGCGCTGCCGATCGAGGTCGATGCGACTTCGCTGCCGCCGCTGGGCATGCCGCCAGCGGCGTTCCTGCGCGACTACTGGCAGAAGCGCCCGCTGCTGCTCCGCAATGCGTTCCCCGGTTTCGTCTCGCCGATCTCGCCCGAGGACCTGGCTGGACTCGCCTGCGAAGAAGCGGCGCTGTCGCGGATCGTGGCGCACGAGCGCAGCTCATCGGCCGATGGCAGCGACCGCTGGCTGCTGCGCCACGGCCCGTTCCCGGAAGACCTGTTCCCGACCCTGCCGCAGCACGGCTGGACGCTGCTGGTGCAGGACGTGGACAAATGGGACGCCGACGTCGCCGCGTTGCTGCCGGCGTTCGGCTTCCTGCCGCGCTGGCGCATCGACGACGTGATGGTGTCGTTCGCCGCACCCGGCGGTTCGGTCGGCGCCCATGTTGACCAGTACGACGTGTTCCTGCTGCAGGCGCAGGGCCGGCGGCGCTGGCAGATCGATACTGCCCCCAATCCACCAATCCATTTCCGCCTCGATGCCGAGCTGAAGCTGCTGCAGCGCTTCACCCCTACCCACGACTGGGTGCTCGGCCCGGGCGACATGCTTTACCTGCCGCCCGGCGTGCCGCATCACGGCATCGCCGAAGACGCCTGCCTGACCTTCTCGATCGGCATGCGCGCGCCGGCCGCTACCGAATTGCTCGGCGACTTCGTCGACACGCTGGCAGCCGAGGCGGATGATTCGCTCCGCTATCGCGATCCGGACCTCGCGCCCGCGACCGATCCCAACGAGATCGATGCCGCGGCGATGCAACGCGTGGTCGAGGCGCTGAACGTGCTGCGCATGAACGACCCCGACCGCCTCGGTGACTGGTTCGGCCGCTTCATCACGTTGTATCGGAGTGCCAGCGAGGCGGTGCCGGCCACGACGCCGCCGCGGATCGAGGTCGAGTGGGACCTGGAGCGCGGAGCGCGGCTGCTGCGCCATCCGTGGTCACGGATGGCCTGGCGCAAGGCCGGACGCGGTGCGCGGCTGTATGTCAGCGGTCGCGACATCGACTTGCCGGTGCGCGACGCACGGCGGCTGGCGGCTGCCGCGGAAATCGACGGCGCGACCTACACCGCGCTGTCGCAACGCGGCCGCGACGCGGTGATCGAACTGCTCGGCGCCGGCCACTACCGGATGCCGGAAGACGAAGAGGAATGAGCACGCTCGCATGAATACCGACCGCGGCCAGCCAATGCGACGCACCCACCCCGGCGTATCGGTCATCGAGGATCGCGACGCCGCGATTGCGATCGCCACCGCGCTGACCCTCGATGCCCGGCGTGGGTTGTGGATCTACAGCCGCGACCTGGACCCGGGCCTGTTCGATGCGCCGGAAATCCTCGATGCGTTGCGCCGCTTCGGCACCGCGGGTCGTGGCAACGAGGCCCGCATCCTGCTGCAGGACGCCACCGCGCCGCAGCGCGGGCATGCACCGCTGCTGGCGCTGGCACAGCGGTTGCCCAGTGTCTTCCAGTTCCGCGAGGTCGCCGATCCGGTCGACCGCGCCTACCCCTCGGCTTTCATCACCAACGATGCCGGCGGTTTCTATTTCCGCGGCCTCGGCCATCGCTTTGACGGCGAGGCCGACCTGCATGCCCCCGGTCGCGCGCGCCAGCTGCGCGCCGGCTTCGACCGGGTCTGGGAACGCTCGCGGCCGGTGACCGAATATCGCAGCCTCGGCATCTAGCGGTATTGCGTACTAGCGCCGGCAAGGGCGCATGTCCGGAACTGCAAACGCACGTCGCAATCGTGTTCCAGGGCGCGCTGCGGCGCGCTGGGGTGCAACAGCAAGCCAAATTCGTTCCGGCGCGGCTATAATTCACGGCCTTTCGCACGGATGTTCGCGGGTACGCGGAAATCCCCGCGAAATCAGTTGCCTGGGTTCGTTCCCTCATCTGTTCCTTATCCTTCCCCTTCGAGCTTCCCGACACCTTTGTGGACAGTCTCCTGAAGCAGTTCGCCCAGTCCTCGCAACTCGGCGCCAACGCCGGTTATATCGAGGACCTGTACGAGCAGTATCTGGTGTCGCCCGACAGCGTCGGGCCGAAATGGAAGGCGTATTTCGACGGCTTCAAGGGCCGTGAAGCCTGTGATGTGCCGCATTCGGAGGTGATGCACGACATCATGCTCGCCGGCCAGCGCGCCGCACGCGGCCTCGTCGCCACTACGGCTGGCAGCGGCGACGATCGCGAGCGCGCGGTTGGCAAGCTGCTCACCGCCTATCGCGCGCGCGGGCACCTCGCCGCAAACCTCGATCCGCTCGGGATGGCGACCAAGCCCGACGCGCCCGATCTGACCCTCGCCTTCCACCGCCTCTCCGACAGCGATCTCGACGGCGAATTCGGCACCGGTGGCGTCGCCGGGCGCGAGCGCATGAAGCTGCGCGACCTCGTCGCCCTGCTCAAGGCCACCTATACCGGCAGCATCGGCGCGGAGTTCATGCACATCACCGATGCCGAACAGCGCCGCTGGATGTACGAGCGCCTGGAAACCGCGGCCGGCAACTACGGTCAGTCGCAGGACGCCAAGACCCGCATCCTCGAGCGTCTCACCGCGGCCGAGGGCCTGGAGCGATACCTGCACACCAAGTACGTCGGCCAGAAGCGTTTCTCGCTGGAAGGCGGCGACGCGCTGATCCCGATGCTCGACGGCATGATCCGCCGCGCCGGCGGCGATGGCGTCAAGGACGTGGTGCTCGGCATGGCCCACCGTGGCCGCCTCAACGTGCTGATCAACACCCTCGGCAAGCCGTCGCGCAAGCTCTTCGACGAGTTCGAGGGTAAGTTCGAGCATGTCGTACACGATCGCGCCCACACCGGCGACGTCAAGTACCACATGGGTTTCAGCGCCGACATCGCCACCCCCGGCGGTCCGGTGCACCTCGCATTGGCGTTCAATCCCTCGCACCTGGAGATCGTCGATCCGGTGGTGGTGGGCAGCGTGCGTTCGCGTCAGAACCGCCGCGGCGACAGCCAGCGCATCCAGGTGTTGCCGGTGCTGCTGCACGGCGACGCCGCGTTCGCGGGACAAGGCGTGGTCATGGAACTGTTGCAGATGTCGCAGGCGCGCGGCTTCGCCGTCGGCGGCACCGTGCATATCATCATCAACAACCAGATCGGCTTCACCACCAGCGCCGCCGACGATGCGCGTTCGACGCTGTACTGCACCGACGTGGCCAAGATGGTCGGTGCGCCGGTGCTGCACGTGAACGGCGACGACCCGGAAGCGGTCGCGTTCTGCGCCGAACTGGCGTTCGACTTCCGCCAGCGTTTCGGCAAGGACGTGGTGATCGACCTGGTCTGCTACCGCCGCCACGGCCACAACGAGGCCGACGAGCCGGCAGCGACCCAGCCGCTGATGTACCAGGCGATCCGCGCGCACAAGACCACGCGCGAACTCTACGGCGACAAGCTGGTGGCCGAAGGTGTCCTCTCCGCCGAAGCGGTGAAGGGGATGATGGATGGCTACCGCGACAAGCTCGACGCCGGCGAGATCACCGCCGAGGTGGTCGCGGTCAAGCCGGACGAGTTCTCGACCGACTGGTCGAAGTTCCTCAAGGGCAAGCTGTCCGATCCGGTCGACACGCGTGTCGAGCGCAAGAAGCTCGACACGCTGGCGGCCGCGATCAACACCATTCCGGCAGGGATCACACTGCATCCGCGCGTCGCCAAGATCTACGAGGACCGCCGCAAGATGACCGCCGGCGAAGTCGCGGGCGACTGGGGTTTCGCCGAGAACCTCGCCTACGCGACCCTGCTCGACGAGGGCTACAAGCTGCGCCTGGTCGGCCAGGATTCCGGCCGCGGCACCTTCTTCCACCGCCACGCGGTGCTGCACGACCAGGCCACGGACGGCACCTACATGCCGCTGCACGAACTGGTGAAGTCGCCCGAGCATGCAGTGATCGTCGACTCGCTGCTGTCGGAAGAAGCGGTGATGGCCTTCGAATATGGCTACTCG
>JBDSFV010000027.1:0-2668 GCA_039919355.1 Luteimonas sp.
CAGGGTGATCGAGCCACCCGGACCCCACGTCCCGGCGGGATAGGGCCGGGGCGCGGTGTCCGACTGCGCCCATCCGGCGATGATCGCGTCGACCCACTGCCAGGCCGCCTCGGTCTCGTCGCGGCGCACGAACAAGGTGCCGTTGCCCTCCAGTGCGTCGATGTAAAGGCGCTCATAAGCCAGGCGCCGACGGTGCTAGGCGAATTCCTCCTGCAGGTCGAGGTCGAGCGCGACCTGCGAAAGCCGCAGGCCGGACCGGTCCAGCCCCGGGGTCTTGCTCATCAGCCGCAGTTCTATCCGTTCCTGCGGTTGCAGCGAGATCACCAGCGCATTGGGTTCCACGCGCGCGCCGCTGGCGGCGAAGATCGAGTGCGGCACGACGCGGAACTGCAGGTAGATCTCGCTGCATCGCCGCGGCATGCGCTTGCCGGTGCGCAGGTAGAACGGGACGCCCGACCAGCGCCAGTTGTCGATCTGCGCGCGCAGCGCGACGAAGGTCTCGGTGCGGCTGGAGCGGCCCAGATCCTCGGCATAGCCAGGGACCGCGCGGCCGTCGATCGCCCCTGCGGTGTATTGCCGGGCGATGCTCTCGCTGGCGATCTCGGCGCGCGTGATCGGCCGCAGCGAGCGCAGCACCTTGATCTTCTCGTTGCGCACCGCACTGGGGTCGAATTGCGATGGCGGCTCCATCGCCGTGAGGCAGAGCAACTGCAAAAGGTGGTTCTGCAACATGTCCCGGATCGCGCCGGAGTCGTCGTAGTACTCGCCGCGGCCTTCCGCGCCGACCGTCTCGGCCACCGTGATCTGCACCTGTTCGACGTGGCGCGCGTTCAACAGCGGTTCGAACAGCGCGTTGCCGAAGCGCAGCGCCAGCAGGTTCTGGACCCCTTCCTTGCCCAGGTAATGGTCGACCCGGAAGACGCGATCCTCGTCGAACACCTGCGCGACGCCATCGTTGATCGCGATGGCGCTGGCAAGATCGTGGCCGATCGGCTTCTCCAGCAGCACGCGGGTGCCGGCGCCGCCGAGGCCCTGCGCACCCAGCGCGCTGCAGATTGGCGCGTACCAGCGCGGCGCGGTACTGAGGTGATAGACCACGTCGCCGTCGCGCGCGGCGTGGACGGCTGCGCCGAGCCGCTGCAGCGAGGCAGGGTCGTCCAGCGATACCGACTGGTAGTGCAGCCGCTCCAGCAGCCGCCGCAAGCTGGCGTCTTCGACTTCGCTCGGAGGGACGTGGCGCAGGATCGACTGCGCGACCAGGGACCTTAAGCCCTCGTCATCCAGTTCGCTGCGCGCCGTGCCCAGGATCCGCAGCGACCGCGGCAGCAGCCCCTCGTGCTCCAGGCTGTACAAGGAAGGCAACAACATGCGTTGCGCGAGATCGCCGGACGCGCCGAAGATCGTCAGCAGTGAAGCAACTGTGCCGTGCATGGCATTGTCCCGGACAATGTGACCCAGCCTGATGCCGATTGCAGGTGGCGGCCTTCCGGCATCGCGACGGCCGCAGGCACGGCATGGAGTCGCGTCACTCCCGCATGTCCTCCAGCTCGATGCCATTGGTTTCCCGCACCGCATACAGCACGAACAGCAACGACAGCGCGGCGAAGCTGGCATACAGGCCGTAGGCGAACGCGAGGCCGATTTCCGCCAGCGCGGGGAAGGTGCTGGTGATGGCGAAGTTCGCCAGCCACTGCGCGGAGGCGGCCACCGCCAGGGCGAGCGCGCGGATGCGATTTGGGAACATCTCGCCGAGCAGCACCCACACCATCGGGCCCCAGCTCAGGCCGAAGAAGACGACATAGGCATTCGCCGCGACCAGCGCGACCGGCCCCAGCGCGCCGGGCAGCGTGACATCGGGGCCGCTGCCGGTCGCCTGCGAGAAACACCAGGCCATGACGCCGAGGGTGATCGCCATGCCCGACGAGCCCACCACCAGCAGCGGCTTGCGGCCGATCTTGTCGACCAGCGCGATGGCGACCAGCGTCACCAGCACGTTGACGATCGAGGTGGCGACGGTGATCGTGAACGAATCGGCCTCGCTGAAGCCGACCGAATGCCACAGCGTCGACGAGTAGTAGAAGATGACGTTGATGCCGACGAACTGCTGGAACACCGACAGCAGGATCCCGATCCACACCACCGGCAGCAGGCCGGCACGCGGCCCGCGCAGGTCGCGCAGGCGCGGTCTGTATTCGGCGCGCAGGCTCAGCTCGATGTCGTGCAGTTTGCGGTCGAGCGCGACCTCGTCGTTCATGCCCAGCACCTGCCGCAATACTGTCCGGGCTTCGGGCAGGCGGGCCTTGGCGACCAGGTGCCGCGGCGACTCGGGCACGCCCAACACCAGCACCCCGTAGACCAGCGCCGGAACGACCGCCACCAGGAACATCCAGCGCCATGCCTCCAGGCCCAGCCATAGCGACGCCGAAGCGCCACCCGCAGCCCCGGCCAGCCAGGCATCGCTGAGCAACGCCGCGAAGATGCCCAGCACGATCGCCAGTTGTTGCATCGACCCGAGCCTGCCGCGCACATGCGCCGGAGCGACTTCGGCGATGTAGGTCGGGGCAATCACCGAAGCCATGCCGACGCCGATGCCGGCCATGACGCGCCACAGGATCAGGTCCCACACGCCAAACACCAGGCCGGAGCCCAGTGCGCTGATCGCGAGCAG
>JBDSFV010000028.1:0-7388 GCA_039919355.1 Luteimonas sp.
AGTATCCAGCCGAGCAAGCTCGGCTCTACAAAAATCCCGATCTCTGTGGCTTAGCCGTCCCTGTAAACGATATGACATCGGAAGATCGAAGCAGATGAGCAAGACATTCAAGGTTGCAGTAATTGGCGCCACCGGCGCGGTCGGCGAGGTGATGCTGTCGATCCTGGCCGAGCGCAAGTTCCCGGTCGGCGAACTGGTCGCGCTGGCGAGCGAGCGTTCGGCAGGCGGGACGGTGAATTTCGGCAATCGCGAAATCGTGGTGCGCGACCTCGCCACGTTCGACCCGACCGGGATCGAGATCGCGCTGTTCTCCGCCGGCGGGGCGATTTCGAAGCAATACGCGCCGAAGTTCGCGGCGGCCGGTGCGGTGGTGATCGACAACTCCTCGGCGTTCCGTTACGACGACGACGTGCCGTTGGTGGTGACGGAAGTGAATCCGGAGACCGCGAAAAACCGCCCGCGCGGGATCATCGCCAATCCGAATTGCTCGACCATGCAGCTGGTCGTCGCACTGGCGCCGATCCATCGCAAGGCCGGGATCGAACGCATCAACGTCGCCACCTACCAGTCGGTATCCGGCACCGGTCGCCGCGCGCTCGAGGAACTCGGCAAGCAGACCGCCGGGATGCTCAATTTCCAGGCGGTCGAGCCCGAGGTGTATCCGGTCCAGATCGCCTTCAACGTGATCCCGCACGGCGGCGACTTCACCGACAACGGCTACACCACCGAGGAAATGAAGCTGGTGTGGGAGACGCGCAAGATCCTCGGCGACGACGCCATCGGGGTCAACGCGACCGTGGTGCGGGTGCCGGTGTTCTACGGCCATTCCGAGGCGGTCAACGTCGAGACCCGCGACAAGCTCTCCGCTGCCGACGCGCGCAAGCTGCTGGAGGCGGCACCGGGCGTGGAAGTGGTCGACGAGTACAAGGACGGCGGCTATCCGACCCCGGTGACGCACGCTTCCGGCAACGATCCGGTCTATGTCGGTCGCATCCGAGACGACCTTTCGCACCCGCACGGACTCAACCTGTGGATCGTCTCCGACAACATCCGCAAGGGTGCGGCGCTGAACGCGGTTCAGATCGCCGAGCTGGTGGCGGCCGGCGGTTGAATCATTCCCGGCGGTTTACATTGCGGACTGCAGGCGAGGGCGGCTAGAGTCGGCGCTGGGGTTCCATGGGGGTGGGCGTGAGCAACAGGCTGCCAATCGCACTTTCATCGGCCCTGGCCATTGCATTGGCCATCGTCGCCGCACCGGCGGCGGCGCTCGGGCTGGGGCAGATCGAGGTCAAGTCGCAGCGCGACCAGCCGCTACTGGCCGAAATCCCGATCATTTCCAGCGATCCGGCCGAACTGCAGGGCTTGCAGGTCCGGTTGGCTCCGCCCGAGACGTTCCGCCGCGTCGGCCTGGAGCCGCCGCAAGGCGTGGTGTCGGCGCTGCGGTTCGAGCCGGCGCTGGATGCCAGGGGGCGCCCGGTGATCCGTGTCACCAGTGCCGCGCCGGTGCAGCAGCCGCTGCTGACCTTCCTGCTCGAAGTCGACTGGGGCGAGGGTCGCCTGGTGCGCGAATACTCGGCGCTGCTGGATACGCCACGCACCGTGTCCGCGCCGCTGCAGCCGCCGATCCAGGCACCGACCGTGGCGCCACCGAACACGATCTTGCGTCCCGTGGAAGCACCCGTCGCCGCCGCGCCGCTGCCCGAACCGACGCCGGTTGCAGCTGCGCCGGTGACGACACCGCCGCCTGCGCAAGAATCCAATGCGATTCCATTGCCGCCACCCGTTGCGCCAGCGCCAGCGCCAGCGCCGGCTCCGGTCGCAGCCGCTCCCGCGACCGCGCCAGTGGCGACGCCTGCGCCGACGCCTGTGCCGTCCAGCGAATATGGTCCGGTACAGCGGGGCCAGACCCTCAGCCAGATCGCGGCAACTCTCGATGGCGCCGAAGGTTACAGCCTCGCCCAGACCATGCTGGCCCTGCTGCGCGCCAATCCTGACGCCTTCATCGGCGACAACATCAACCTGCTGAAGCAGGGAGCGGTTCTGCGGCTGCCGCCGGCCGACGAGATTGCGCACTACAGTGCCACCGAAGCCGCCGCCGTGGTGCGCGAGCAGATCGCGCAATGGCGCGAGGCGCGGCGTCCGCCAGCGCAACCGGCTGCGGTGGCGACAACCTCCGGCACGCCGTCGGCGTTGCGCAGCAGCGACCGTGCAGCCGCGAACGCAGCGCGCACGGCCGACGCGCGGCTGGAAATCGTGCCGCCGTCCTCCGGACGCGGCCAGCGGGCAGGCGGCCCCAATCAGGCAATGCGATCCGGCATCCAGGTCGGTGGCGAGGGCGAGATGCTGCGACAGCAATTGCAAGAGACCAAGGAAACCCTGGCTGCACGCACTGCCGAGGTCAGCGAGCTCAAGACGCGCGTGGTCGAACTCGAGAAGCTGCAGCAGCAGCAACAGCAGCTGATCACGATGAAGGACAGCGAGCTGGCCGCGGCGCAGCAGACCCTGGCCGCGTCCAATCGCCAGGCTGCCATGCCGGCGCAGGCCGCGACCACGGCGCAGACGCAGCAACCGACCGCGCCGCCGCAACCGCAGGAGCGCGGCAACAGCTGGATCTGGTTGTGGGGCGGGATCGTGCTGGTGCTCGCCGCATTGATCGGCTGGCTGTTGACGCGCCGGCGCCAGCGCGTGGTGGCGCCGGCGCCGCGCGGCTTCGATACCGCGGCGCTGGCGGCCAGCATTGCGCCGGCAACGCGCGAGGTCGAGCCGGACGAAGCATCGGGCGGAACAGATGACATGGTGGCCGATGCGGTCGAGATCGAGGACGAGGAGTTGACACCGATGCCGACGCAGCCACCGCACTGGACCTCGGCGCCGGCGGCGATTGGCGGGATCCCGCCCTGGCATGGCGGCGTGGAGTCAGTGGAACCGGCGGCCCACGCGGCCGAGGTCGGGGACGCCAGCCAGCAACTCGAACTCGCCCGCGCTTATCTGGACCTGGGCGACGACGATGCCGCGCGCACCCTGTTGCGTGAAGTGCTTGACGGCCGCGACCCGGCCGCGCGCGAAACCGCCGCGCGCATGCTGCGCGATCTGTGATGCGCGCTGGCCGCAAGGGGTAGGGCGTGCGTTTCGCGCTGGGCGTCGAATACGACGGCAGCGAATTCTCCGGCTGGCAACGGCTGAACAAGCCTGGCGAACCCGATCGCCGCGGCGAACCGACGCTGCAAGCCGCGGTCGAGGCGGCGCTGTCGTTCGTCGCCGGCCATCCGGTCGGGACCGTTTGCGCCGGGCGGACCGACGCCGGCGTGCACGCCGCCTGCCAGGTGGTCCATTTCGACAGCCCTGCCGAACGCGATCCGCGCGGCTGGGTGCTGGGCGCAACCACGCAGCTGCCGTCATCGGTTTGCGCGCTGTGGTGCGTGCCGGTGGCGGACGACTTCCATGCGCGTTTCTCGGCGCGGGCACGGCGCTATCGCTATCGCATCCTCAACCGGCCAGTGCGGCCGGCGCTGGAGCGCCAGACCTTGAGCTGGGAGCGACGACCGCTCGACGCCGACGCGATGCACCGCGCCGCGCAGGGGCTGCTCGGCGAGAACGACTTCTCCGCCTTCCGTACCGTGCATTGCCAGGCGCCGCATGCCCGGCGCGACCTGCAGGAAGTCAGCGTGCACCGCGACGGCGGACTGGTGGTCATCGAGGTCCAGGCCAACGCCTTCCTGCATCACATGGTGCGCAATATCGTCGGCTCGCTGGTCCTGGTCGGGTGCGGCGAGCAGCCGGAACGCTGGATTGCCCAGCTGCTCGCTGGCCGCGACCGCACCGCGGCTGGACCGACGGCGCCGCCGCAGGGGCTGGTGTTCCTCGGGCCGCGCTATCCTCGCGACTGCCAGCTCCCCGCCGAGGTGACCTTGTGAACCGGACCCTGTTCCGCACCCGCATCAAGTTCTGCGGACTGACCCGCGCCGGCGACGTGCGCCTGGCCAGCGAACTCGGCGTCGACGCAGTCGGTTTCGTGTTCGCCGCGGGTAGTCCGCGCACGATCCGGCCCGAGGATGCGCGGTTGATGCGCAACGCGCTGGCGCCGCTGGTCGACGCGGTCGCACTGTTCATGGGCAACAGCGGTGAGGACGTGCGCGAGGCGGTGCGCCAGGTACGGCCGACGCTGCTGCAGTTCCATGGCAGCGAGGACGATGTGTTCTGCCGCGGTTTCGGCGTGCCCTACATCAAGGCGATCGGCATCGGCGACGGGGAGCCGGAGTCAGCGGCCGCGCTGCAGCTGCGTTATCCGGGCGCGGCCGGGTTCCTGTTCGACAGCCACGCCGCCGGGGGCGCCGGGGGCAGCGGCGCGACCTTCGACTGGACACGACTGCCGAAGCAACTCAACAAGCCGGTGATGCTGGCCGGCGGCCTGACGCCCGATAACGTCTTCGAAGCGATCCTGGCAACGTGGTCGTGGGGCGTGGACGTGTCCAGCGGCATAGAGAGCGCTCCCGGCATCAAGGACGGCGAGCGGATGCGTCGTTTCGTCGAGGAAGTGCGACGCGCCGACTGCCACGTCGAGCATCCGTCCTCGCCCTGACCAGCCGGACCGCGGTTTGCGCCACACTGCACGGCCCCGTGTCGTGCCAGTGCATTCGATCCGATGAACCGCCAGCCTTCCATCGAAGAGCGCCCCACCGACTTCCACGCATGGCCGGATGCCAGCGGCAGTGTTCTTGGTAATCATTTTCTTATGCGACGACGGCAATATGGCTTCAAGCAGGATCCTCAAATAATTTTGTCAGTCGCAACGTGTTCACTAACACGTCAAACACCGTGCCAAATCAGGGCGTGAATAATGCCGTGAGTGCTTGGTAGTCAGCTTGGTGCAATGGTTTTTCGACATTAAGTGCGGCTTGGAGGCAAGGATGGTTGCGTATGTGTTGGAAGAATTGGCAACGAACGGTAATTTTGACGAAAAGGCATATCTCGCTGCCAACCCTGATGTTGCAAAAGCAGTGGATAGCGGAGGCATGGAGTCGGGCCGCAGGCATTTCGACGTGTTTGGGAAGCGTGAAAAGCGGAGCTTGCGACGCTCGGTTGCAGATATTGCTGATGTAAAGAAGCGGAAGCTGCAGAGAATTGCGCCGCTGCTGCGAGAAGACATGCCGAATGTCTTGACGCCGGTCTGTTACGACTTCCTGACCGATGATTTGCGGGCAAGATTCAACATCGTCGATACCGATGCTGTCAGCGCCAATCACTACGATGGCTACGCGTTGGAACTCATACGCCGATACGATGGCGGAATGGTTCTGGATTGCGGCGCCGGCAAGCGTCCAGTGTATTTCGATAATGTGGTGAACTTCGAGATCGTCGATTACGACACCACCGATGTTCGAGGCGTCGGCGAGGTCCTGCCCTTCAAGGACGAGACTTTCGATGCGGTTATTTCGATCGCGGTGCTCGAACATGTGAAGGATCCCTTCGCATGCGCGAGGGAGATCGCCAGGGTGCTGAAGCCCGGCGGCCAGCTCATGTGCTGCGTGCCATTCCTGCAGCCGCTTCATGGCTATCCGCACCACTACTACAACATGACGCATTCGGGGCTCGGTAACCTGTTTTCGGACCGGCTCGAAATCGACAAGCAGGTCGTATACGAGAGCGTGCTGCCCATCTGGTCATTGACTTGGATTCTGCGCAGTTGGGCAGAGGGTCTGAACGGCAAGGCGAAGGAGGATTTTCTTCGCCTGCGCGTCGCCGACCTTATGCAGAATGCAGACGCTTATCTTGACGCGCCGTGGGTGAAGGGGCTGGCGGCCGAAAAGAATCTGGAGTTGGCGAGTGCCACGGTACTGTTTGCGCACAAGCGAAAGTGACCGCTCTAGAGACGGTGTTGCATTTGTGAGACCATTCCAGGCCCAAGGCTGCAATCGGGCACCTGCGGCCGTTCGCCATCCGTATCCTCGGCAGCGATTCCTTGCCCTGTTTCCTGTCGATGCCCATACAGTCGATCGCCGATTTTCACGCCTACCCAGACGCTTCCGGGCATTTCGGCCGCTACGGCGGCCGTTTCGTAGCCGAGACCCTGATCGGGCCGCTCGAAGAGCTGGCCGCGGCCTATGACGCCGCGCGCGTCGATCCGGCGTTCATCGCCGCATTCGAACGCGACCTCGCGCACTACGTCGGCCGCCCGAGTCCGATCTATTTCGCCGAGCGTCTGACAGCCAAAGTCGGCGGTGCGCGCATCCTGCTCAAGCGCGAGGACCTGAACCACACCGGCGCGCACAAGATCAACAACACCATCGGCCAGGCGCTGCTGGCCAGTCGCATGGGCAAGACCCGGATCATCGCCGAGACCGGTGCCGGCCAGCACGGCGTCGCTTCGGCGACGGTCGCGGCGCGGTTGGGCCTCGAATGCGTCGTCTACATGGGCGCGACCGATATCGAGCGGCAGAAGATCAACGTCTACCGCATGCAGTTGCTCGGCGCGACGGTGGTGCCGGTCACCAGCGGCTCGGCCACGCTCAAGGACGCCCTCAACGAGGCGATGCGCGACTGGGTCACCAACGTGCAGGACACCTTCTACATCATCGGCACCGTCGCCGGCCCCGACCCGTACCCGCGCATGGTCCGCGACTTCAACGCCGTGGTCGGCCGCGAGGCGCGCGTGCAGATGCTGGCCGAATACGGCCGCCTGCCGGATGTCGTCACCGCTTGCGTCGGTGGCGGCAGCAATGCGATCGGCCTCTTCCACGCCTTCCTCAACGACGCAGACGTGCGCATCGTCGGCGCCGAGGCGGCGGGCGAGGGCATCGGCACCGGCCGCCACGCCGCATCGCTGGTCGCCGGCCGTCCCGGGGTGCTGCACGGCAACCGCACCTACGTGCTTTGCGACGACGACGGCCAGATCAGCGAGACCCACTCGGTATCGGCCGGCCTGGATTATCCCGGCGTCGGCCCCGAACACGCCTTCCTCAAGGACACCGGCCGTGCCGAATACGTCGGTGTCACCGACGACGAGGCGCTGGCGGCGTTCCATCAATTGGCGCGCACCGAGGGCATCCTCGCCGCGCTGGAGTCCAGCCACGCGGTCGCGCAGGCGGTGAAGCTCGCACGCGAGTTGCCGCGCGACGCGATCGTGCTGTGCAACCTGTCCGGCCGCGGCGACAAGGACGTGCACACCATCGCCGCGCGCCAGGGGCTGGTGCTCTGACGTTGGTCGCCTTTCCTTCTCCCTGCGGGAGAAGGTGCCCCTGCCTTGCAAAGGCCGGGGCGGATGAGGGTTCGGAGAAACTGCGGACCAGCAGCTGAGTCGTTCGTTCCATGTCCGCGTTGCTGAATCCACTATCGACGCTTCATCGGACCCTCACCCCAACCCCTCTCCCGGTGGAGAGGGGCTTCACCTA
>JBDSFV010000029.1:0-15892 GCA_039919355.1 Luteimonas sp.
GTCATCGACGCGCGCACGATCCAGCACGCGCGTTCGGGCAAAGCGAACGCGCAACTGACGCAGGCCGAGACCATGGCAACGTGCCGGCTCAGCGCGCACGACCAGGCGCTGCTGGAACGCGCGATCGATACGCTGCAGTTGTCCGCGCGTTCGATGCACCGCATCCTGCGCGTGGCGCGTACCATCGCCGACCTCGGCAACAGCCCGCACATCGCCACCGCGCATCTGGGCGAGGCGCTGGGGTATCGCCGCATCGATCGTGGCATGGCTGCGATCGCCGCCTGATCGGGGTAGATTGATCCGTGTTCCCCTGCAGGAGCCGGACCATGGACAACGCACGCGGCAGCTGTCTCTGCGGCGATGCCGTCTTCGTGCTGACCGTCCCCAGCAAGTGGGTCGCGCACTGCCACTGCTCGCTGTGCCGGCGCGCGCACGGCGCGGCGTTCGTGACCTGGGTCGGCATGCATGAGCGTGATGTCGCGATCGCCGATCCGCAGTCGCGCCTGCAGTGGTATGCATCGACACCCGGTGCCGAACGCGGCTTCTGCTCGCGCTGCGGCAGCACGCTGTTCTTCCGCTCGCGCAACTGGCCGGGCGAACTGCACGTCGCCCACGCCAACCTGCACGATCCCGCCGACCGCGCACCACAGGCGCATGCCTACTGGGACTCGCGCGTCGACTGGGCATCGGTCGATCCCGGCGACGGGCTGAAACGCATGCCCGCTCCGAAGGACGCCACCTAGGCCGTCATCGCCACTTGCTAGGATGCGGTCTCACCCCCGGAGGCCGCGTTTGGAGAGCCTGCACGCGATCGACCTGACCCTGCTTGGCGGGGCGCTGCTGATCCTCGCCGGCATCGCCTCGTCACTGCTCGCGCGCCGTTTCGGTGCGCCGCTGCTGCTGGTGTTCCTGCTGCTCGGCCTGCTGCTCGGCGAGGACGGTCCCGGCGGCATCCAGTACTCGGATACCCGCTTCACCTTCATGGTCGGCGCGCTGGCGCTGTCGGTGATCCTGTTCGACGGCGGCCTGCGCACGCGCGCGGCGCAGGTGCGTGGCAGCGTCCTGCCGGCGCTGGTGCTGGCCAGCGTCGGCGTGGTGCTGACCGCGGCGCTGACCGCGATCGCGGCGTCGAAGCTGCTCGACCTGCCACCGCTGGAAGCGCTGCTGCTCGGCACCATCGTCGCTTCCACCGATGCCGCCGCGGTGTTCTTTCTGCTGCGCGCCGGCGGCCTGCACCTGGAGCGCCGCAGCGGCGCGACCCTGGAAATCGAGTCCGGCAGCAACGACCCGGCCGCGATCTTCCTCACCATCGCGCTGACCACCTGGATCGCCGGCGAGCGCGCGGGCGGCGAGCATTTGGGAGGAGTGCTGGCGCTGGTGATCAAGCTGGTGTGGGCGATCGCGGTCGGCCTCGGGTTCGGTTATGCCGGCGGCCGTGCGATCGTCGCCGCGCTCAACAAGTACACCTTGCCTTCGGGCCTGCATCCGTGGCTGGCGCTGGCCGGCGCGGTGGCCCTGTTCGCGATCACCAACCTGCTCGGTGGCAGCGGCTATCTCGCGGTGTACCTGGCCGGCATCGTGGTCGCCAACCGGCCGGTGCGCGCGCGCGCCGACGTGCTGTCGGTGCAGGACGCGGCAACCTGGTTCGCGCAGCTGGTGATGTTCCTGCTGCTCGGCCTGCTGGCCTCGCCGAGCGAACTGGTCAAGGTGCTGTGGCCGGCGCTGGGCGTCGCCGCGTTCCTGATGTTCGTGGCGCGACCGGTCGCGGTGGTCGCCTGCCTGCTGCCGTTCCGCTACCGGCTGCAGGAGCTTGGCTTCATCAGCTGGGTCGGGCTGCGCGGTGCGGTCGGTATCTTCCTCGCCTCGATTCCGCTGCTCGCGGGACTGCCGCACGCGCGCCTGTATTTCAACGTCGCCTTCGTGGTGGTGCTGGTGTCGCTGCTGGTGCAGGGCTGGACGCTGGCGCGCGCGGCGCACCGCTTCGGCGTTGCGGTGCCACGCGCCGATCCCAACACCCGCCGCATCCAGCTCGACCTGCCCGGCCAGCTCGAATACGAGATGGTCGGCTACCGCGTCGCGCCCGGCAGCGCGGCACTGCGCGGCGCGGCGTTGCCCGGGCGCGTGCGCCTGGCGATGGTGGTGCGCGACGGCCAAGTGCTGTTGCCGGAGGACAGCGAGACGCTGCTCGCCAACGACTACGCCTACTTCATCGCGCCCGGCGGACAGGCGCCGCGGCTGGACTGGCTGTTCGCCGATGGCGGCGACGCGCGCGAGGCCGAGCAGGAAACCTTCGGCCTGTTCGCGCTGCCGGGCGACGTGCCGCTGGGCGAGCTGGCGCAGTTCTACGGATTGAAGATTCCCGCGCGCCTGGCCGGGCGCACCGCCGCGCAGTTGTTCGACGAACGCTTCGACGAGCAGGCGCAGGTCGGCGACAGGCTCGCGCTAGGCCGCGCGGTACTGGTAGTGCGTAGCCTGCAAGACGATCGCGTCGCGCAGGTGGGGCTGAAGTTCGCCGGCGTTGGCGAGCGACTGCTTGGTGGCGGCACGGCACGTCATTAACTGCGCAGGCATTGGCCGCAGGCATCCGCGGCCATGATCATCCTCTCGCTATTTGCCGGTGCACATGTCGCCCTGGGAGCAGACCGCTCTACGGTCGACGGCCTTCTCGGCGGCTTCTCGCTCTTCGCGAATCTGCGCGACCGTCCTGCAGCGGGTCACCGTCCGATGGCTGCCGGTGGGCTGCTCGCGCTCGCAGATCGTGCGCTCGTCCTCGGCGCGGTTGATCGCGGCCTCGATCCATTCCAGGGTGTTGAAGGCCTCGACCCGCTGAGCCTCGGTCAGGTCGCTCGAGGTCTGCTTGCCGTCCAGCAATTGCATCAGCTTTGTCTGTCTGGCGAGCAGTTCCTCGCGCTTGCTCGACGGCATGGCCTTGTAGCGGCCCTTGCCGGCCTGGACTTCGGCGCGAATGCTCTGCTGCTGCGCGAGCACCTCGCTCACTTGCAACGGCTTGTTGTCCGCGGAAGCGAGCATGGAAAAGGAGAGCGCTGCGGCGCAGAGGGGAAGGAGGAAAGAACGCATGGAAGGTGGATCCGGGTGGGGTGAAGGCCGAAATTAGCGCACCTCCAGGCGGGTGTCATGTGCCCGGCGACTCTCCTCGCGGATGAATGCGGCCGAGCTCCGACCGCGGTCTAGCCAGAGCCGATGTCTGCTTCACGCCACACCGCGCCCGCCGGATCGAGCTCGGTCGTCACCATCGTCTCGCCGCGCCAGCCGAAGCCGCAGATGGCGAGCGCGCCGTCGCGCACGTGGTCGAGGCCGAAGGCCTGTTCCAGGAACACCTCGTTGATCGCGCCGGTGATGAAGGCGCCGAGGCCGGCTTCGGTCGCCGACAGGTACAGCGTCTGCGACAGGTGCCCGCCTTCCAGCGCGACCACGCGATAGCCCTTGGCGTGGTGGCGGTATTTCCAGAAGGTGCGGTCGAAGCGCGGCGCCAGCAGCACCAGCACGGCCGCTTGCAACACTGCCGCCATGCCCTGCTCCGTTCCTGCTTCGGGAGTCAGACCATCCGCTCAAGTACTGTATTTGACAAAACAGTTATATCAATACATATGATTAGCTGAACTTATATATCGGTACATCATGGCCGACCACAACCCCGCCACCCCGCGTTTTGCCTACAAGGCCGACCGCCTGAAGCCGCTGCGGGCGTTCTGCCAGACCGCCCGGCTGGGCTCGGTGTCGCGCGCGGCCGAGGCGCTGTACGTCAGCCAGCCAGCGATCACCCTGCAGCTGCAGGCGCTGGAACGGGAGCTGGGCATCAAGCTGTTCGAGCGCAGCGGCCGCCGGCTGGTGCCAACCCGCGAGGGCGAGACCCTGTATGCGCTGGCGCGGCCGCTGGTCGAGGGCATCGATGGGCTGGACGCGGCGTTCCGCGAGCAGGTGCGCGGCCTGGACGCCGGCGAGCTCGATGTCGCCGCCGGCAGCTCGACCATCCTCTACCTGCTGCCCGGCATCGTCGAAGCCTTCCGCGAACGCCAGCCGGACGTGCGCATGCGCCTGCACAACGTCACCGGCGCCAGTGGCCTGGACCTGCTGCGCTCGGACGCGGTCGACCTGGCGGTCGGTTCGATGCTCGACGTGCCGGCCGACCTCAGCTACGCACCGGTCTATCGCTTCGAGCCGATGCTGATCACGCCACTGGACCACCCGCTCGCGCACAAGTCCGAGCTGACGCTGCAGGACCTGTCGCCGTACGGACTGATCCTGCCGCCGAAACGGCTGACGACCTATCGGCTGGTCGACCTGGTGTTCCAGCGCAACCGCGTGCCGTACACGGTCGCGCTCGAAGTCGGCGGCTGGGAAGTCATCAAGCAGTACGTGGCGATGGGCCTGGGCATCTCGATCGTGACTGCGATCTGTCTGACCGAAGCCGACCGCACACGCGTGGCCGCGCGCTCGCTGGCGAAATATTTCCCGTCACGCAGTTATGGCGTGGTGATGCGCAAGGGCAAGTACCTGTCGCCGCAGGCGCGCGCCTTCGTCGAACTGATCCAGCCGGACCTGTTCGCCCGCCGCGACTACGACCAGACCGGGCATTCGGAGCGCTGAGCTTCAGGCGGTGCCGTGGTGCTTGCCCTGCCAGGGCCGGTACCAGGCGCGGATGCGGGCGATGTCGGCGGCCATGTCGTCCGTGAGCAGGAACGGCGGGCCGATGCCGATGACCTTGTCGGGATAGTGGAAATAGGCTGGCAACACCGGCACGCCGGCGGCTTTCGCGATCTTCCAGAATCCGGTCTTCCAGTGCGGCACCGGTTTGCGCGTGCCCTCCGGCGCCAGCCCGAACCAGAGCCGGTCGGCACCACGGATCCGCGCGGCGAGTTGCTCGACCACACCATGCGCGGCGTCGCGATCGACCGCGATCACACCGAGCCGGCGCAGCACGGAACCCAGCGGCCACCAGAACAGCTGCTGCTTGCCGAGGATCTTGATGTCCAGGCCAAGCGCCAGCTTGGCGGCGAACCCCCAGAACCCGTCCCAGTTGGACGAATGCGGTGCGCCGATCAGCACCAGCTTGGGAATGTCCGGGAACGCGCCGACCATGCGCCAGCCGCCGAGCCGCAACAGGCTGCGCCCGAGCCAGCGCGCGAATGCGTTCGGCCGCAGCCGCGGCGCGCTCGGCGGCAGCGGCAGCACGATGTCGTCGCCGGTGTCGGCCATGCAATCCCTGTCAGTCCCAGTCGCGCTGCGTGCGCCCCTGCTTGATCGTACTGCGTCCGCGCTTGGCTTCCAGCCGCCGCTCCTTCGATCCGCGGGTCGGTTTGGTCGCAATCCGCGGCTTGGGCGCGCGCAGCCCGCTTTCGATGAAGCCGGCCAGCCGCGCGCGTGCGTCCTCGCGATTGCGCTCCTGGGTGCGGAAACGTTGCGCGCTGATCACGAACACGCCGTCGCCCGTCAGGCGGCGATCGCGCTTGGCCAGCAGCCGTTCGCGCACCGGCTCCGGCAGCGATGGCGAATTGGCCACGTCGAAACGCAACTCGACCGCGGTCGCGACCTTGTTGACGTTCTGCCCGCCCGGCCCGGTCGCACGCACGAAGCGCTCGACCAATTCGTCATCGGCGATGCTTACGTTGTCCGCAATCTCCAGCATGCGTGGATTGTAGGGTCCATGCGTTGTTCGATCCTGCTCCCTCCAGGACTTCTTCTACAGGTTCAACGCCGCGGCCACGCCGCGAGCATCGCCCACACGCCACCCAGTCCTGCGATCCACGCCGCCGCCGGCACGCCGAGTACGCGCGGGCCACCGGCTTCCAGCGCGTACAGCACCGCAGCCACGATCAGCAGCCCGATGCCGAGGATCGCGGCGACGGCGCGGCGCTGGCCGTCCTTCACCGCCTTCGCCAGCTGACCCAGTTCCTGCGAATGCAGGCGCAACTGCTGCTTGCCTTCGACCTGCTGCGTCAGCCACGCGTGCAGCAGCCGCGGCATGTCGGGCGCGTGCGTGACCATCTCCGGCAGGCGCTTGCGAAATTCGGCCGCCAGCCGTTGCGGGCTGTAACGCTCGGCCAGGATTCTTTCCAGCACCGGCCGCGCCACCGCCCAGATGTCGAGCCTGGGATCGAGCAGGCGGCCGACGCCCTCGATGTTGAGCAGGGTCTTCTGCAGCAGGATCAGCTGCGGCTGGATCGTCAGCTCGTAGCGCTGCGCGGTGCGGAACAGCTTCAGCAGCACTTCGGCCAGCGAGATTTCGGACAGCGGCCGGGTGAAGTACGGCTCGCACACGGCGCGCGCGGCGGCTTCGAGTTCGTCGATGCGGATGTGCGAAGGCATCCAGCCGGCCTGCACGTGCAGCTCGGCGATGCGGCGGTAGTCGCGGTTGAAGATGGCCATGAAGTTCTCGGCGAGGTAGTACTGATCCTCGCTGGACAGCTGGCCCATGATGCCGAAGTCGAGCGCGATGAAACGCGGGTTGTCGCGGCGCTCGGCGTCGACCCAGATGTTGCCGGCGTGCGCGTCGGCGTGGAAGAAGTTGTCGCGGAACACCTGGGTGTAGAACACGCGCACGCCCTTGGCGGCGAGCGCGTGGCGGTCGATGCCGGCGGCGTCCAGCGCGGCGATGTCGTCGGACGGGATGCCGTGCACGCGCTCGAGCGTCAGCGCGCGCTCGGCGGTGTGGCTCCACACCACTTCCGGCACGTACAGGTCGGGCGAGTCCAGCCAGAACCGGCGCAACACGCTGGCGTTGGCGCCTTCGCGCTGCAGGTCGAGTTCGGCGGCGAGCGTGCCTTCGATTTCGGCCACGATCTCGCGCGGACGGATCTTGTCGGCGCTGGGATGGGTGCGGTCGACCAGCGCGGCGACGGCCTTGAGCAGCGCGATGTCCGCGGCGATCTGGCGCTCGATGCCGGGGCGCAGCACCTTGACCACCACTTCGCGCGGCGGCTGGCCATCGACCGGAGCAAGCGTCGCCGCATGCACCTGCGCGATCGAGGCCGAGGCCAGCGGCGTGGTGTCGAAACTGGCGAAGGCCTCGCCGATCGTGCGGCCGAGTGCCTGCTCGACCTGCGCGCGTGCTGTTTCGCCATCGAACGGCGCAACCCGGTCCTGCAGCAGCGTGAGTTCCTCGGCGACGTCCGGCGGCACCAGGTCGCGGCGGGTCGACAGGATCTGCCCGAACTTGACGAAGATCGGCCCCAGTTCCTGCAACGCCAGCCGCAATCGCGCGCCACGCGGCTGCGCCGCGATCTCGCTCGACGCGCGCGGCACGAATGGCCGCATCAGCTTCAACCAGCGCCCGGCCGGAGTGTCGTCGAGCAGGTCGTCGAGCCGGTAGCGCACCAGCACCCGGCCGATCCGCAGCGCCCGCAGCCCGGATTTCATGCCACGGCTCCGGACTGCGGCAGCAGGCGCGCGATCCGTGCGGCGATGCGCTCGACATCGTCGCGCAGCGCGTCGACATCGTCGTGGAAGGCGTTGAGTTCGTCGCGCCCGACCACGTCGCGCGATTCCTCGGTGACGTATTCGGCGGCGCTCTCGGCGAGATTGCGCCCGGCCACGCGCGCCTGCTTCAGCGCGCCGGCGACGGCATTGGCGACCTGCACCCCGAGCACGTCGCCGAACACCGACGCGAACGGCTGCTGCCAGTCCGGATCGAAGCGCTCGGCCAGGCGCTGCAGCCGGCGCGCGAGCTCGGCGTCGCCCGACACATGCAGGCGTCCGACCGGCGGCGCATCATCGCGACGAAAGATCGGCAACTGCGCAACCAGTGCAGCCAGGGTGCTGCGCACGCTGAGGTCGGGTTCGCCCTCGGCGTCCACCGGGCCGACCGCCAGGCGCTCGCCATCGACACGTACCTGCAGGGCCAATGGCGGGCTGTCGATCTGCAACGCAATGCGCTGGCCGTCGAGCGCACGCAGGCTGTCGCGGGTCTCCGGATCCAGCGCCAGCGCGCGGTTGAGTGCGGCTTCCAGCGTGCGTCCGGCGATCGGCTTCCAGTGGAATGGCGTGGTCATCGCGGCATTCTAGCCGGGGCGCGCATAAGACCCGGCGAGGTGCCGCAGGCCCTCGGCGATCGTCACGCGTGGTACGTAACCGAAATCACGCGTCGCCGGCGTGATGTCGTACCAATGGGTGGTGCCCATCTGCTCGGCGAGGAAGCGGGTCAGCGGCGGCTCGCCGCGCAGCGGCAACAGCGTCCACACCGCCTCGCAGAGCGCGCCGATCGCATGGGCGACGGGGAACGGCAGTGTCTTCGTGACTGGCGGCGCGCCAGCGGCCTGCAGCAGCGCGTTGATGATCTCGCGCACCGGTTTGGGTTCGCCGTTGCTGATGAAGTAGGCACGACCGGCGCAGGCGGCGCCAGGGGCGAGATGCTCGAAGGCATCGAAATGCGCCTGCGCGGCATTGTCGATATAGGTGCAATCGACCAGATTGTCGCCGCTGCCGACGATGCGCAGGCGCCCGGCGCGCGCGCGCGCGACCAATCGCGGCAGGATCTGCTGGTCGCCCGGACCCCAGATCAGGCGCGGCCGCAACGCGATGGTGGCGAGGCCGGCAGCGTTCGCGGCCAGCACCATTTTCTCGGCGATGGTCTTGGTGCTCGCGTAATGCGCCTTGAAGTGTTCGCCGTAGGGCACGCTGTCGGCCGTGCCGCCTGCCACCGGATGGGTGGCGCGATGGGTCACGCTCGGGGTCGAGGTGTAGACGAGCTTGCCGATGCCGTGGGCACGGCAGGCCGCGATCACGTTGTCGGTGCCGAGGACATTGGCCCGGTGGTAGCTGTCGTAACTGCCCCAGGCGCCGGCCTTGGCGGCGTTGTGGAAGATCGCCCCGCAACCTTGCGCCGCGGCGAGGACGGCATCGCGATCGGCGAGGTCGCCTTGCCGCTGGCGCACGCCGAGCGCGTCGAGTGCCGGATAGCGACCGCGGTTGAAACTGGTGACGTCGAAACCACGCTCGACCAGGCCGCGGCACAAGGCCTGGCCGAGAAATCCGCCGCCACCCGTCACCAGAATCTTCATGCCGGCCGCTTCCGCAATTGCCACTCCGCCCATACCGCCAGCTGCTCGCGGCCGATCTTGGCGTTATGGCGGGTGTCGAGCGGGAAGCGCGGATGGAACAGGAACGCCTCGACCTTGGCGGTGTGCACGAAGCCGTCGCCAAGATGGCGCAACTCCCCGGCGATGCGTGATTGCTGCCCTTTCGCCACGCCGTCGCGCAGTTCCACGCACAGCACCGGCTGTTGCGCGCCGAATGCACCGATGCCGACCAAGGCCGTGCGTCGCACGTCCGGGTGGGTGTTGAACACCGGTTCGAGCTGATCGGTGCACAGCGTGCTGTCGGCGGTTACCACGCGCTGCGACTTGCGGCCGCAGAACCACAGACGGCCTTCGCCATCGAAATAACCGAGGTCGCCCATGCGGTGGACGATGCGGGAAGCCTCGTGCGTGGAATCCGGCGGATCCGGCGAAGAGCGCCCCTCATCTGCCCTTCGGGTAGCTTCTCCCCGCTCGCGGGGAGAAGGAACAGCGCTCCCCGATTGCGTCGCTGCATCACCCTCGCCCCGCGCAGCGGGGAGAGGGACAGCCTCGCGCAGCGAGGCAGGGTGAGGGGCGAGTGTCATCGGCAACCGTTCGACAATCTTCGCCAGCCGCGTCGCGGCGTCGCGGTTGAAATAGCGGTCGGTCGCGGTCGGGCCGGCGACGGTGATCTCGCCGACGTGTCCCGGTTTCACCCGCAATGTGTCGCTCCATTCGCCGATGGCGCCATCGTCGATGCCGATGATGCGCACCTCGTTCGGCGGCACCGGGCGACCGACGCAGGTGCCGGCGCCGGTTTCGGTGCGCGCGCGCGTGGCTTCCAGTTCGCGGCCTTCGATCACTGCGACCGGCAGGCATTCGGTGGCGCCGTACGGCGTCCACAGTTGTGCATCATCGGGCAGCAGCGCACGCATCTTCGCCACGACGTCCGCCGGCACCGGCGCGCCGGCCGAGGTGACGCGCTTGATCGAAGGCAGCCTCGCACCGTGGTTCGCCAGCACCGCGACCAGCGCCGGCGAGCCGAACAGCTGATCGATGCCGAAACGCTCGATCGCACGCACCAGCCGGCGCGGATCGGCGCGGGCCGGGCGCGTTGGATCCATGTCGGGAATGATCGAGGTCAGCCCGAGCGCCGGATCGAACAGCGCAAACGGCGGGAACGTCGGCAGGTCGATGCCGCCGGCCTGGATCCCGAAGGCATCGCGCAGCATCGCGACCTGCGCGAGGAAATGCCGGTGCCGGTACACGACGCCCTTCGGCACGCCGGTCGAGCCGCTGGTGAACAGGATTGCCGCGAGGTCGTCTGGTTGCGTGTCGGCCAGTTGCGGTGCTGCGTTCGCACCATCGCGTTCGACCTGTCGCAGCGTCGCATCGGCCAGCCACGCTTGCCTGCCGGTGGTGATGCGGATGCGCGCCGACTTCGCCCAGCCCAGCAGCACCCGCGCCGCGTGTGCCAGCGGGAGGCCGATGAACGCCTGCGGCTGCGCCTCGTCGAGGCATTGTTTCAATGCACGCCTGTCGATGCCCGGATCGACCAGCACCGGCACCGCGCCGGCCTTGAACAGCGCGAACATCAGCAGGAAGAATTCCGGCGTCGGCCGCACCATCACCACCGTGCGTGTGCCGCGGACGATGCCGCGCTGCGCCAGGCCGGCGGCGATCGCGTCGCTGCGCGCGTCCAGTTGCGCGTAGGTCAGCGCGATGTCGTAGCGGCCAAGGCGACCCGGGCAGCGCATCGCGACCTGGTCCGGACGCTCGCGCGCCAGGCGCGGCAAGGAGACTGCGATGTTGCAGGGTTCTTGCTCCCTCCCTTTCGCCGTAGGCGAAGGGGAGGGTTGGGGAGGGGTGCTCTTGCTCTGGATGCTCACGGCGAAGAGCTTAACCCCCTCCCAACCTCCCCCTGCTCGCGTAGCGAGCAGGGGAGGAGTTAAACCGGATGCGTGTCGAGGAACGCACGGATCGCCGGCACCAGCACCGCGTGCTTGTCCTCCAGCACGTAATGCCCGGCATCGGCGAAGGCCTGCACCTCGGCGTCAGGCAACGCGCAGGTGAAGCCGTCGAGGCAATGCCGGTCGAACACGAAGTCCTTCAGCCCCCATCCGATGAAGACGGGGCGATCGGCGAATTCGGACAGCCGTCGTCCCGCTTCGGCAACCAGCGGCCATGCTGCATCGCCTTCGCGCAGCGGAATGTCCTGGACGAAACGCAGCGTGCTGATGCGGTTGGCCCACGAGTCGTACGGTGCCAGGTAGGCGCGGCGCACGGCGCGCGGCATCGCGCGCTCGACACCGAGGCGCGCCGCGCCCGCGGCGAAGGCATTGCAGCCGCGGATCAGCAACGCGCCGAGCTTCGAATCGCGGCCGAGCGTGAGTTGCCACGGCATCGCCTTGGCCGCCGGCAGCGGGAACGCCACGGTGTTGAGGATCACCAGGCGTTTCACCTGGACCCTATGCGACAGCGCCCAGCCGAAACCGATCATCCCGCCCCAGTCGTGCACCGCCAGCGTCACCGGACCGTTGATGCCCAGCTTGTCGAGCAACGTGTCCAGATCGTCGATGCGCGACTGCAGCGTGTACCTGTAGCGCGCATCGCCCGGTTTGTCCGAGAGCCCCATGCCGACATGGTCCGGCACGACGCAGCGATAGCGATCGCGCAGGCCGAGCACGAGATGGCGCCAGTAATAGCTCCACGAGGGATTGCCGTGCAGCATCACCACGAGCTCGCCGTCGCGGGGGCCTTCGTCGAGGTAGGACAGCGCGATGCCGGGGCGGACGTCGATGCACTGCGGGGTGAAGGGATAATCGGGAAAGGTCATCGCGCCAGCGGTCTCCACGATGTAAAATACTTCTCGCGACTGCATGTCTCGTTGCCAAAACGAGGTTCCCTGTCTTGGGAGAGTCGTTCCGAATTCAGATTGAGGCGAGGTTGATCGATGGCTTCCCTGCTCCAGCAAAATCCCTGGTTGCGCGACCCCAAGACCCGGGGAAAGTCCATGCGCATCGCCGCCGCCAGCTCATCTGCCGTGGAAGGCATCCGCAAACCTTTCGCGGCAGTGAAGAAATCCGTCACGGCCGCTTCCAGAAAGAAAGCAAAGTCAGTCTGATCGCGTTCGCGAAGCGCGCCTCCATCGGCGCGTAGTCGCCGTCCAAGGCCGCATGGATCGCAGCGATGTAAGCACGCTTGCCGCGGCCGGCAAAAGACGAAAAGTCCAGCGATGGCAGGCCCGCCTGCATCACCATCAAATATGCCAGCAGACGCGCGCAGCGGCCGTTGCCCTCACGGAACGGGTGAATCAGCAGCAATTCCGCGTGCGTGCGTGCCAGCGCTGCGATGAGACGCGGCGTCTGCATGTCTGCGCAAGGCGTTTCGACGGCCAGCACCTTGCGCCCGAAGTCGGCCATCAGGCGTGGCACTTGTGCAGCCGCGGCGAACATGAAGCCGCCCTTGGCAATATTCACGCCGCGATATTCACCCGCCCAGGCATAGATGCCGCCCAGCCCCTTGCCCGGCTTGCCGAAACGCTGCGCGGCTTTCTCGAAGCGCACGCCGGTGCGGCGGCGATCGACGCCGAAAATCTCGAAGAACTCGTTCCAGAAGGTCTGTGCTTCCTCGCGCTCGGAGCGCACATCTTTCCGATCGCGCGCGAATGCGGCGGCGCGATTGCGGATGTCGGGCCACGCCAGGCTGGAGGGCGCCCATGACGCCGTCGGCTTGCGGGCGGAGGTCATAGCGGCTGCGCGCCTTCGCTGAGGATGTCGAGATAGGCGCTGTAGGCGAACACGCGATGACGGCGCTGTCCGGTGAGTTCGTTGACGATCTCCATCTCCTCCAGCGTGCGCATGGCGGCGCGGATGGTGGGCGCGCTCAGGGCCAGGTGCGGCCGGACCTGCGGCACGCTCAGCAGCACTCGCCGGGCGAACTGGTCGAACACCAGGCCGACGTTGCCCGCACGCGCGCCGAGCGTGGCGATACGGGCGCGGTCGCGTGTCAGCAGGGCGAGCAGGCGCTGCGCGGTATCTACGGCCTGTTGTGCGGTATCGGCGACGCCGTCGAGGAAAAATCCGAGCCATCCTTCCCAGTCGCCGCGCACGCGCACGCCGTTGAGCATGTCGTAGTAGTCGGCGCGGCGGCGCTTGAAGTACAGGCTGAGGTAGAGGCTGGGTTCGCGCAGGACGCCTTCGTGGCACAGGATCAGCGTGATCAGCAGGCGGCCGAGGCGGCCGTTGCCGTCGCTGAAGGGGTGGATGGTCTCGAACTGCACGTGCGCCAGCGCGGCCTTGACCAGCGGTGGCATTTGCCTGGCATCGACATGCAGGAAGCGTTCGAACGCGGCCAGCAGATCGTCCAGCGCTTCTGGTGGTGGCGGCACGAAGTGCGCAAGCGCCGGCGTTGCGCCGCCGATCCAGACCTGGCCGCGCCTGAATTCTCCCGGCTGCTTGCCGGCACCACGGCTACCACGCAGCAACAGCGCGTGCATCTCGCGGATCAGGCGCAGCGACAACGGGAAGTCGTCCTCGCGCAGGCGCTTGAGGCCGTGGTTGAGTGCGGCGACGTAGTTGGAGACTTCTTCGACGTCGTCGATCGGCACCCCGGGCGCTTCGTCCAGCTCGAACAGCAGCAGGTCGGACAGCGAAGACTGGGTGCCCTCGATCTGCGAGGACAGCAGCGCTTCCTTGCGCACGTACTGGTACAGGAACAGTTCCGGGTCGGGCAGCATCAGGGTGATGCCGTCGAGGCGCCCGAGCGCTCGGTCGGCGCGTTCCTTGCGTGCGATCAGGTCCTGCGCGGACAGGTCGAGCGGCGGCTGTGGCGGCAGGGCGTCCGGAATAAAGGCCCGATAGCGGCTGCCCGCCAGCGAACCTGGAACATAGTGGCCGGTGGTGCGCTGGAGCATGATCTTTCCTTAGATCGGCAAAATCGGTGAGCTAGGAAAGATTAATACCAATTATTTTCTTAAAAAGCCAGAATTGCCTGGTAAGGAAAATTGGTTGCAAAGCTGTGGGTGATCTGGGGACTGCTCACAGCACCCCTCCCAACCCGGGAGTGGAAGCACCTACCAGACGACTTCCGCCATCGCGCAGTTCAGGCCCGAGCCGATGCCGAGCAGGGCGACGCGGTCGCCCTTCTTCAGGCGGCCGAGCTCGCGCAGCTTGCTCAGCACGATCGGCACCGAGGCCGGGCCGATGTTGCCGTGCTCGCCGAAGATCGTCAGCACCTTCTTCGGGTCGATGCCGAAGGCCTGGATGAAGGCCTGGGTGTGGACCTGGCTGACCTGGTGGATGACGAACTCGTCGATCTCCTCCACCACCCAGCCCAGCGCCAGCCTGGCGGCGATGAAGGTCTTGTGCGCGAGCTTCATGCCTTCGATCAGCAGCTGGCGGGTGTCGGTGACCATGCGGTCGAGATTGCCGCGGCACAGGCCGTTCCACTGCGTCGCGGCGCGGGTGACGCCGCCGCGGTAGCGCGGCGCACCGGGCGCGAGTTCGGCGCGCGCCAGCACCATCGCCGCGGCGCCGGAGCCCAGCGTGAGTGTCGCCATCTCGTTGCGGAACTGTTCCTCGGTGAGGTCGATGCAGTCCATGCGCTCGAGCGTCTTCTCGTAGGCCAGGTCGGCGGTCTCGCCATCGACTACCAGCGCGTAGTCGATCTCGCCGCGCTCGATCATGCGGCTGGCGATGTCCATGCCGTTGAGGAACGCCAGGCAGGCGTTGGCGACGTCGAAGTTCTGGCACAGCTCGGACAGGCCGAGGTTGCCGCTGACGATCGCCGCGGTCGAGGGTTCGAGGTAGTCGCGGCTGACCGAGGTGTTGACCAGCAGCCCGATCTTGTCCGGATCGATGCCGGCGTCGGCCAGCGCCTTGACTCCGGCCAGGGTCGCCGCCGATGACGCCTGCATCTCGCCGTCCCACAGCCGCCGCGCGTGGATGCCGGCGATGTCGCGCAGCATGTCGGTCTTGATGCCGAGGCGGTCGAGGGTGGGCTTGAGGCGGGCGTGGATCTCGTCCGAACCCAGTCGGCGCGGAGCGTCGACATGGGCGAGACCGGCGATGGCGACGTGCTGGAACAACATGGCGATACCGAAGGCGGGGAAAACGGGACAGGATACCGCGACGGATGGATCGCTACTGAACGTCAGTCACGGATCGCCACACGTTCAGGCATGGCGGTCTGGGTTCGTGCGGCGGAGATGGAGGCCGGAGAGGGGGGTTCCTGATTCGCGGATGGGAACGAGCACCCCTCTCCAGCCGACCGCTGCTGAGAAAAGGGAGGAGTTGAAGCAGTTCCCGCCCGTTGCTGTGCAAGGCGGGAGCCAAGGTGGCTCAGCGCCCGCAACGCCACGCCGCAAAACGCTGCTTCCCGTCGACCGGAGCGGACAGCGGCTGCACGGTATCGGCGTTGAGGCCCGGAGCTTCGTTGCGTGCGAGGGTTTCCAGCTCTTCGCGCACGCGCAATTCATTGCGCTCGTACGGACCAAGCCCCGACTTGACCGAGACCTCGACCTCGCCGCGCGCCTCGCAACCGGACGGCGGGCTGCTCACGACTTTCACGGCGCTCGCCCCCGGGGCCATGTGCACCCAGGTGCAGCCACTGGCGATGAGGGCGGTGAACAGGCTCGCGGTGATCAAACCTGTGGCGGGATGACGCATCGGCATACTCCAGGCAAACAAACGGCAGACCGGATTGTGACCCGGTCTGCCGTGGTTGGGCTGAACACCCCATGCGGTAGGCGCATGGGGTGGTGCTGGCTGGCTTATTTCTTCGCTTTCATTTCGACCGCTGCGGCGCGGTCAACCGTCTTGCCATCGGCATCGACCACGCTGATCGCGCCGAGCTTCAATGCACGCACCGGGGCTTCG
>JBDSFV010000030.1:0-10530 GCA_039919355.1 Luteimonas sp.
ATCGCGCCCATGGGGCGCTCCTACGGGGTCGCGATGTGGAAACCTCGATTTAACCTCCACCGCGCGAAGCTGGGCCGAAAGGAGATCGCGATGCTGAAGAAATCCTACCCCTACTACCTCGCCAACAAGCCGGTCGCGGCCAACACCGATCTCGCCGTGCTGGACAAGTATTCCGGCAAGCGCGCGACCCGCGTGTCGTTCGCCGACGCCACCACGGTGCGCAAGGCGATCGTCGCCGCGTACAGGGCGCGCGCGGCGATGGCGGCGTTCCCGCCCGATGCGCGCCGCGATGTGCTCGAACACTGCGTGCGCCGCTTCAGCGAGCGCCAGGAGGAACTCGCGCTCGCCCTGTGCATCGAAGCCGGCAAGCCGATCAAGGACGCGCGCGGCGAAGTCACGCGGCTGATCGACACCTTCCGCATCGCCGCCGGCGAGGCCACCCGGATCGATGGCGAGGTGGTCGAGCTGCAGATCTCCAGGCGCACCCGCGGCTATCGCGGCATGGTCAAGCGCGTCCCGGTAGGCGTCTGCGCCTTCATCACGCCGTTCAATTTCCCGCTCAACCTGGTCGCGCACAAAGTCGCGCCGGCGATCGCGGCGGGGTGCCCGTTCGTGCTCAAGCCGGCGGCAAAGACCCCGATCGGCGCCTTGATCATCGCCGAGGTTCTGGCAGAGACCGACCTGCCGAAGGGCGCGTTCTCGGTCCTGCCCTGCTCCAACGACGACGCCGGCCTGCTGGTCGAGGACGATCGCATCGCGTTGCTCAGCTTCACCGGCGGCCTGGTCGGCTGGGAACTGAAGGCGCGCGCCGGGCGCAAGAAGGTGACTCTGGAACTCGGCGGCAATGCCGCCTGCATCGTCGATGCCGATCCCGGCCAGCCGCTCGACACCGTGGTCGAGCGCCTGGTGTCAGGCGCGTACTACCAGTCCGGCCAGAGCTGCATCAGCGTTCAGCGCATCCATGCGCACGCCGACATTTACGACAGATTGCGCAGGAAGCTGAAGGCTGCGGTGGCGAAGCTGCGCATGGGCGATCCGCGCGACGAGGACGTCTTCATCGGTCCGATGATCGACGCCGAGGCCGCCATACGCGTCGAACAATGGATCGCAGCCGCGGTGAAGGGCGGCGCGAAAGTGATTGCCGGCGGCAAGCGTGCCGGCAACATGCTGCCCGCGTCGCTGCTCGAGCGCGTGCCGCACGACTGCGACCTGTACCGCAAGGAGGCGTTCGGGCCGGTCGCCTGCATCGAGCCGTTCCAGGATTTCGACGATGCGCTCGATCGTGTCAACGACAGCGATTTCGGCCTGCAGGCCGGCGTGTTCACCGGCGACCTCGCGCATGCGATGCGCGCATGGGATCGGCTCGAGGTCGGCGGCGTGATTGTCGGCGACGTCCCCAGCTTCCGCGTCGACAACATGCCTTACGGCGGCGTCAAACTGTCGGGGCTCGGCCGCGAAGGCGTACGCCATGCGATCGCGGACATGACGGAGCCGCGCCTGCTGGTAATTCGCGGCTAGTCCAGGGACGTCACCAGGGTCTGGATGACACCTGCGATCGCTCCGGACGCTGCCTGCGCCGCCGGTCGGCCGTAGAGGTAGCCCTGCCCGTAGGGGCAGCCGAGTTCGACCAGGGTGTCGCGTTGCACGGCGGTCTCGATGCCTTCACCGATGGTGTCGATGCCAAGCGTGCCGGCCAGCGCCAGGATCGCGCGCACCAGCGCCAGGCTTTCGGCGCGGGCCTCGCCATCGAGCCCGGCGACGAAACTGCGATCGATCTTCAACGCCTGGATCGGGAACCGGTGCAGATACGACAGCGCCGAGAAGCCGGTGCCGAAGTCATCGAGCAGTGCCAGCACACCGCGGCTGCGCAGGACGTTGAGCATCCGCAACGTGCGCGGCGCGTCGTCGAGCAGCGCGACTTCGGTGATCTCGATGCGCAGGCGGTGCGGATCGGCGCCGGCGGCGTCGAGCATGCGCAGCAGGCGTTCGGCGAAATCGTCGGAACGGAAATGGCGCGGCGAGACATTGATCGAGACGTAACCGTCGCGATGATCGCGCAGCCATGCGATCACGCGCGCGTACAGCAGCCAGTCGACCTGTTCGATCAGGCCGCTGTCCTCGCCGACGCCGATGAACTCGCTCGGCGGCAGTGCGCCGTGCAATTCATGGTTCCAGCGTAGCAGCGCCTCGTGCCCAACCACCACACCATCGGCCAGGCGCACGATCGGCTGGAAGTGGGGTACGAAGGAATCGCTGAGGATCGCGCGGCGCAGGTCGGCCTCGAGGTCGAGCAGGCGGATCGCGTGCGCGCGCATCGCCTCGTCGAACAGCGCGCTGCGGTCGCGACCCTGGGCCTTGGCCCGGTACATCGCGGCATCGGCATCGCGCAGCAGCTCCTCGCCGAGGCGATAGCGGGGCTGCCACAGGGCGATGCCGATGCTGGCCGACGGGAACAGCTCGCGTCCGCCGAGCCGCAGCGGTTTGCCCAGCGCTTCGAGGATGCGCGTGGCCAGCGCTTCGCTTTCCAGCGCCTGTTCGATCGGCTCGACCAAGATCGCGAATTCGTCGCCGCCGAAGCGTGCGACCACACCGAGTTCGCCGAGCGCGTCGGCGATGCGGCGGCCAACCTCGACCAGCATCTCGTCGCCGGCGGCATGGCCGATGCTGTCGTTGATCAACTTGAAGCGGTCGAGATCCAGGAACAGCACCGCAAACGATGCACCATCGCGTTCGCGCGCGCGGCCGATGGCACTGTCGAGGCGCTCCAGCAGGTGCGGGCGGTTCGGCAGGCCGGTCAGGGCGTCGTGCCGGGCCTGGTGGGTCAGCCGCTGCTCGGCGCGCACGCGTTCGTCGATCTGCGCGCGCAGTTCGCGATTGGCGCCGGCCAGTTCCTGGGTACGGGCCTCGACCCGGAATTCCAGTTCCGAATGCGCAGCCTTGAGATGCTCCTGCGCGCGTTTGCGGGCGAGGCCGCCCCCGATGTGGTGGGCGACGAAGGTCAGCAGTTCCTGGTCGCGTGGGGTGAAGGTGATCTCCGACGTGTAGCTCTGCACCGCGATCGCACCGACCACCATGTTGTCGCGCGCCAGCGGCACGCCGAGCCAGCAATGCGCCCGCGCGCCATAGCTGCGCACGCTGTCGGTGGCCTCCAGTTCGGCGATGCGCGCACGATCGGCGAGCAGCGCCTGGCCGTGCGCGATCACGTATTCGGTCAGGCCGCTGGCCAGCTTGCGGGTGATGCGGGTCGGATCGCGCTCGTCGACCGAATACGGGAATTCGATGTGCTCGCCGTCCGGGGTCAGCAGCGCGATATAGAAGTTGCGCGCGTACAGCAACTCGCCCACCACCGCATGCACGTCGGCGTAGAAACGCTCGAGACTGCCGGCGGTCACCGACAGCTCGGTGATCCGGTACAGCGCACGCTGCAGTTTTTCCGCGCGCTGGCGCTCGACGATTTCGGCCTGCAGCACCAGGTTGGCCTGCTGCAGTTCCAGGGTGCGCTCGTCGACGCGGCGTTCCAGCTCGACCTGCGCGTACTTGCGGTCCAGCGCAATCTGGATGTGCTGGGCGACGTACTCGAGCAGTGCGCGATCCTCGTCGCTATACATCCCGGGCCGGTCGTAACTCTGCACCACGATCGCGCCGCTGACGCGATCGTCGCGGCGCATCGGCACACCGAGCCAGTCGGCGCTGTCGGGGCCGTGGCGGATGTCGACCTGCACCCCGAGTTCGCGCCGCAGCCGCGCCGACGGCCCCAGCAGCGGCTGGCCGTGGTGCAGCAGCGCCACGGTCAGGCTGTTCGGCATCTCGTCGATCGAGATCTCGGTTTCCGGTTCGGCGACGTAGAGATCCAGGCGATCGGCGAAATACAGGAAGCGCACGCTCTCGCGCACCTCGTCATAGAGCACGATGAAGAAGTTCTCCGCGTACATCAGTCCGCCGACCACGGCGTGGATGCGGCTGAGCATCTCCTGCATCTCCAGCCCGGAGCCGGCGAGGTCGGCGATCTCGTACAGGGCTTGCTGCAGGCGCTGGGATTTCTGCAGCGATTCGATTCGCGCCTGCGCGTGCGCCGAGGCCAGCGAAGCGGCGATCGTGCGGCGAGCCAGTGCCACCCAGGCCGCGCGTGAGGCAGGCGGCAACGGCTCCGCCAGCTTTGCGGCGATCGCGATCCGGGTATCGCCCTCATCCCAGGCCTCGTCGATTTCGGCGGCGATGGCGGCCGGGATGCGCCCGTCGAGGCAGCCTTCGGCATGCGCGTGCAGGGCCGACGAGGCACCGGCCACCGCCGACAGGCCGTCACCGGCCTGCGGGCCGCGCCAGCGCACGACCACCTTCGACCCGGTCGGCAACGTCCCGGCCAGCGCTTCGGCCAGACCGGCGAGGATCGATGCGGAATCGCTTCCAGCCTCCCCCGGCCCCACGAGCGCCTCACGTGCGGTGATGGTTCCCCTGCTCATGGCCCGGAGGATACCGCGCACGGGCGCAGGCGCGGAAAAACCCCGTGACGGGGGTCCGGGCGTTTTCCCGAGCATGTCTTTGTCCCTGCCCGCCACCTGCGTGCGGCTATTGTTGCCGCAAGGCTTCTCCGCACAGGCCGCAACGCTTAACCTGCCGGCGATGGACGACACCGCCGTCGAAAGCACCGAAGCCAGCGACGAGACCCTGATGCTGGCCTGGGCCGGTGGCGACGTGCCGGCATTCGAGCAGCTGTATTCGCGCCATCGCGGACGCCTGTACCGCTTCCTGCTGCGACAGCTGCGCGACCAGGCGCTGGCGGAGGAACTGTTCCAGGACGTCTGGCAGCGGATCATCGCGGCCCGCGCGGGCTGGAAGCCTGACGCGCCCTTCGGCACCTGGCTATACCGCATCGCCCACAACCGCCTCGCCGACCACTGGCGCGCGCTGCAATACCGGCCGCCGGCGCCGGCCGATGGCGACGAACGCGCCGCACGCATACCCGATCCCGATACGCCCGAGCGCACACTGTCGGAGTTCGAGCAGCGGCGCCGCCTGCAGCTGGCGCTGGACGAGCTGCCCGAGGAGCAACGCGAAGTGCTGCTGCTGCGCCTGGAACAGGATTTGACGCTGGACGAGATCGGCGCCATCACCGGCGTCGGTCGCGAAACCGTGAAATCGCGCCTGCGCTACGCGATTGACAAGCTGCGCGCGAGATTGTCGGAATGATGCCGCACGAACCCACATCGCTGACGCCGGAGGAACGCGAACTCGCGCAGCGCCTTGCGCGGCTCGGGCCGCACGGCGAGCCATCGCCGGCGCTGGATGCACGCATTCTCGCCGCCGCGCACGATGCTGCCGCGCGCACGTCGACGCGCGCTCACCGGCGCTGGCCGGTGGCACTGGGTGTCGCCGCGTCGCTGGCACTCGCGGTTGGCATCGCCTGGCGATTGCGGCCGTTGCCCGATGCGACGCCGGCGTACCAGTCGGAAGCCGCGTCCGCGGTGCGGATGACGCCATCCTCGGTACCGGCGCCAGCCGAAGCGGCATCGGACTTTTCCACTGAGCCGTCGTTGCCGGTAGACGCAAGCGCCACGGATATGGCCGCTGCGGCCATGCCGCAACCGTCCGAACCTGCATTGCAAAGACAGGAACGCGCCACTACGCCCGCAGTCGCCGCGCCGCCTGCGCAGGAGCCGGCGGTCGTGTTCGATGCGCCGACGACGGCTGCCGCGAAAGCTGCAGCCCCACCCGCTCCGCCACCCGCGCCCGCCGCGGTGGCAGCACCGCCGATGCCTGACAAACCGCAGGCGTTTGGCGCCTCCACGCCAGCGGCGGCAACGCGGGCAACAGGCGATGCCGGACGCGAGGCAGCAGCCGGGTCGGACGAACGGCTGCTCCGCGATGCCGCCACCGAAGCGGACCAGGTCGGCACGACCCGTGACAACGCGGCGGCACCAGCCACGCGCGACGACGAACCGCTGGACGACGTCCCGCCGGCGACTGCCGATTCCCCCGCGGTACGCGATGCCTGGCTGCAGCGTATCCGCGAACTCGCCGATGCGGGCAACATCGAGGGCGCGCGCGCCAGCCTGCATGAATTCGTGCGCCGCTATCCCGCATATCCGCTACCCGACGACCTGCGCGCGCTGGAGCGATGAGCGACACCCTGGCCGCGCCCGCGGCACATACGCTCGAGGTCAGGCACAGCCGCTTCCTGGCGCAGGCCGCACCAGTGACGACCGCGGATGCCGCGCTCGCCTTCCTCGCCGAGGTCGCCGACGCCGACGCCACCCACAACTGCTGGGCCTACCGCATCGGTGCGGCATACCGATCGAGCGACGACGGGGAGCCGTCGGGCACGGCAGGCAGGCCGATCCTCGCCGCCATCGACGGCCAGGACTGCGACCAGGTCATGGTGGTGATCACACGCTGGTATGGCGGGATAAAACTCGGCGCCGGCGGCCTGGTACGTGCCTACGGCGGCGCCGCGGCAGAATGCCTGCGCATCGCGTCGCGACGACCCTTGGTCGCCATGTGCGAACTCGAACTGCATGCGGGCTTCGACGACATCGGCGCGGTGCATGCGGCACTCACCGCATTCGCGGCCGGGAAAATCGATGAGAGCTTCGCCGTCGATGGTTTGCGCTTGCGGCTGACGCTGCCCGCCGACCGCGTCGATGCATTGAAAGCACAGCTGCGCGACGCCACCCGCGACCGGGTGCGCATCGCGAACGGATAACATCGGCACATGACTGACGAGAAAACCCCGCCTGGCAAGGCGCCGATTGGCTCCCTGCGCGCGCTATGGCCCTTCGTGCAAGCCCACCGCGGGCTGTTCATCGCCTGGCTGCTGGCGCTGGCCTGCTCCTCGACCGCGACCCTGAGCCTGCCGGTCGCGTTCCGCAGGATGATCGACCAGGGCTTCGCCAGCGGCGCCAACATCGACCGCGCGTTCGTGTTCCTGTTCGTGGTCGCACTGGCGCTGGCGCTCGCCACCGCCGCGCGCTTCTACTTCGTGTCGCTGCTGGGCGAACGCGTGGTCGCGGACATGCGGCAGAAGCTCTATTCACACCTGATCGGGCTCGACGCCGGCTTCCACGATCGCACCCGCAGCGGCGAACTGGTCTCGCGACTCACCGCCGATGCCGAGCTACTGCGCAGCGTGGTCGGCTCCAGCATGTCGGTGGCGTTGCGCAGCACCATCACGGTCATCGGCTCGATCGCGATGCTGTTCGTCACCAGCCCGCACCTGGCCAGCTACGCGCTGGTCGGCATCCCGCTGGCGGTGCTGCCGATCGTGATCGGTGGGCGACGCCTGCAGAAGGTCTCGCGCGCCAGCCAGGATCGCGTCGCCGACGCCAACACGCTCGCCGCCGAAACCCTTGGCGCGGTGCGCACGGTACGGGCGCATGCACGCGAACCGTACGAGCGCACCCGCTTCGGCGCCGCGCTCGCGGTCGCGGTCGACACCGCGCGCAAGCGCATCCGCTCGCAGGCGATCGTCACCGCGGTCGCGATCGTGCTGATCTTCGGCGCGATCACGCTGGTGTTGTGGTCGGGCGCGCACGACGTGGTCGGCGGACGCATGAGCGCCGGCACGCTCGGACAGTTCGTGCTGTACGCGCTGATCGGTGGCGGCTCGGTCGGTGCGCTGGCGGAAGTCTGGAATGAGCTGCAGCGCGCCGCCGGCGGCATGGGCCGCATTTCCGAGCTGCTGCAGGAGACGCCCGGCATCGCCGCGCCCGCGCATCCACTGACGCTGCCGCGGCCGGTGCGCGGCGAGATCGCCTTCGACGACGTCACCTTCCATTACCCGCTGCGGCACGACCTGCCCGCGCTCGATCACTTCCACCTGCGCGTGTATCCGGGCGAGACCGTCGCCCTAGTCGGTCCGTCCGGTGCCGGCAAGAGCACCGTGTTCACGCTGCTGCTGCGCTTCCATGACCCGCAATCCGGCGCGCTGTCGGTCGACGGCGTCGACGTGCGCAAGCTCGATCCGGCGGCGCTGCGCGGTGCCATCGCACTCGTCCCGCAGTCGCCGACGATCTTCGCGGCCAGCGCCACCGACAACATCCGCTACGGCCGCCTCGATGCGACCGATGCCGATCTGCGCGCCGCGGCGGAATCCGCGGAAGCCGACGAGTTCCTCGACGCCCTGCCCGACGGCTTCGCCAGCGACCTCGGCGAACGCGGCGCGCGCCTGTCCGGCGGCCAGCAGCAGCGCGTCGTGATTGCGCGCGCGCTGCTGAAGAACGCGCCGATCCTGCTGCTCGACGAAGCCACCTCGGCACTCGATGCGCAGAGCGAGCGCGCAGTGCAGCATGCGCTGGAGAACCTGATGACCGGTCGCACCACGCTGGTGATCGCGCATCGACTTGCCACCGTGCTCAAGGCCGACCGCATCGTGGTGATGGACCGCGGCCGCATCGTCGCAGAAGGCAGGCATGACGCGCTGATGGCACAGGGTGGGCTCTACGCGGAACTGGCGAAGCTGCAGTTCCTCGACTGACCTTGCGCAGTTCCGCTCCCAGCGCATCAGGCAAGTCGTTCGTGCCCTGCTCGCGTTGCGCCGGGTTGTCGTGACCCCCGGGGAAGGCGCCCTGCCAGGCGAACACCGGCCGCGTCTCGAACGACGGCAACCCTGGCATGGACTGGCTCCGCTGCGGCCGGATCGATTCTGCACCAGATGCCATAAAAAAGCCCCGCCAAGGCGGGGCTTCGAATGGAATGTTGTCGCTGGTTACAGCGCAGGCGTCACGCCAGCGGCCTGTGCGCCTTTCGGACCCTGCACAACCTCGTAGCTGACGCGCTGGCCTTCCTGCAGGCTGCGGAAACCTTCGGAGCTGATCGCCGAATAATGCACGAACACGTCGGCGCTGCCGTCCTCGGGCGCGATGAAACCAAAACCCTTGGCGTCGTTGAACCACTTCACGGTGCCGTGCTGCATGACGTTGCTGACCTCATGGTTGAGTGCGTTGGTCGTGCGCCGGCGCGGGGGCGGCCTGAACGCACGGCGCGAGTATGCATGGTTGCGCACCTTGCGCAACACCCCCGCAACCCCATCTGGGCGAAGATTATTCCTGGCCCGAAAGCATCGCGGCGAGGATGCGCGACACGCCGGCGGTCGCCATGGCGACGTTGGCGAGCACGTCGTCAAGGGTGATCGCTACGTCCGGATCCGGTCCGGCCCCTGCGGCCCAGTTGGCGACGATGCCGAGGCATGCGTAGTCGAGGCCGAGTTCGCGTGCGAGGCCCGCTTCCGGCATCCCGGTCATGCCCACCAGGTCGCAGCCGTCGCGTCGCATCCGCGCGATCTCGGCCTTCGTTTCCAGGCGCGGACCCTGGGTCGCGCCGTAGCAACCGCCGTCGACCACGGCGACGCCCGCACGCTTCGCTGCAGCCAGCACGTCCGCGCGCAATGTCGCTGTGTAGGGTTCGCCGAAATCGACATGCAGCACTTCGCTCCCAGGCTCTTCACCCAGGGTCGAGACGCGTCCCCACGTGTAGTCGATCAGCTGATCGGGAAGTACCAGAATACGCGGCCCACAACGTTCGCTGATGCCGCCGACGGTGTTGAGCGCGAGCACGCGGCTGGCGCCGACCTTCTGCAATGCGACCAGGTTGGCGCGGTAGTTGATCCTGTGCGGCGGTACCGAATGCCCTTCACCATGCCGGGCAAGGAAGGCGACACGGCGATCGCCGAGCGTGCCGACGCGCACCGGCCCGGAGGGCAGGCCGTAGCAGGTCTCCGGCAGATGCGTCTGCACGTCGTCAAGTTCGGCGAGCGCATACACGCCGGTACCGCCTATGACTGCAAGCACCACATCCGAATCCATGGCCGCACCCATCGCTCAGTCCTTCAGTGCATAAATCGCGGGGAGGTTACGGCCCTGCTCGTGGTAGTCCATGCCGTAACCGAACACATAGCGGTCGGGCACGTCGAGTCCCGCGTAATCGGCGCACAGCCCGGGCACGCAACGGTCGTGCTGTTTCACGGCGAGGGCCGCGATGCGCACGTCGCGCGCGCCCTCGCCCAGGCACCACGCGCGTACTGCTGCCAGGGTATGGCCCTCGTCGACGATGTCGTCGACAAGAAGCACGCGGCGGCTGCGCAGCGATGTCGCCGGGCGATGCTTCCAGGTCAATGCGGCGCCAGACGTCGCGCCGCGGTAGCGGGTCGCGTGCAGGTAATCGAACTCGAGGTCGAGCCCGCGCGCGCCGAGTTCCAGCGCCAGCTGGCCGGCGAACGGCAGCCCGCCGTGCATCACCGTGAGATAGACGGGAACATCGCCGGCATAGTCGTTGCGGATGCGCACGGCCATCGCCGCGATCGCGCGCTCGATGGCGGCGCGCTCGTGCACCACCTCGGAATTCGCCAACGCCGTGGCCAGATCATGTGGTCCGCTCATGCGGGATCGCCCGACAACCGCGACTGCGCATGGCCATGGCGTGCCTCCGCCAGCAAGCCATCCCAGCCCATCGCACCACGGCCGATCAGTCCGATCAAGGCCGCGGTGTTGAGCTTGCGATCCGCGACCGCGGCCAGCGATTCCTCCACCAGTTCCTGAT
>JBDSFV010000031.1:0-5046 GCA_039919355.1 Luteimonas sp.
ATTGGAGCGCACCAGCATGTCGCAGATTTCCAGCCCCTGCTCGCCGGTATCGGGCTGCGACACCAGCAGGTCGTCGACGTTCACGCCGAGCTTCTGTGCATAGCCCGGATCAAGCGCGTGCTCGGCATCGACGAACGCCGCGGTACCGCCGGCCTTCTGGCACTGCGCGATCGCCTGCAGCGCCAACGTGGTCTTGCCCGAGGCTTCCGGACCGTAGATTTCGACCACGCGGCCCTTCGGAAAGCCGCCGATGCCCAAGGCAATGTCGAGCAACAGCGAACCGGTCGGGATGACTTCCCAGGCCACCGCGACCCGGTCGCCCATGCGCATCACCGAGCCCTTGCCGAACTGCTTCTCGATCTGGGTCAGGGCCGCCGACAGGGCGCGCTTCTTGTTCTCGTCCATCGTGGAATTCCTCGTGTGGTCAGCGTGATTGGGAGCAGCTTAGAACGTGGCGGTCGCGCAGGCTGAGACTGCACCGGCCATGTGCAGACGATAGACAAGCCCCTCACGTAGCTTGCACCCGGCAATGCCGCTTGCGGGTGTCGGAAAATGCCGCAGCTGGCATGCGTGCGCGCTCACCGGTTGGGCCGCACCAGGCCGCAATAGAGGCCTTCGATGGCGAAGTCCTGATCGGGCAACACCTCGATCGGCGCGTAATCGGGGTTGCGCGGCAACAACCGGATGCGGTCCTTGCCGATCCTGAGCAGCTTGACGGTGATCTCATCGTCGATGCGCGCCACCACGATCTGGCCCGAACGCGCCTCGCGGGTGCGGTGCACACCGATCAGGTCGCCGTCGAAGATGCCTTCGTCGCGCATCGAGTCGCCCTTGACCTTGAGCAGGTAGTCCGGCGCCGGGGAGAAGAACACGCGATCGAGCACGACATAAGCCTCGGATCCGATGTCGGCGCCAATGGGCGCGCCGGCGGCGACCTGCCCGAGTACGGGCAACCGCACCGCATCGTCGGCATCGATCGCGTCTGGAGCGCCATCGGCATCATCCAGGCCAGCACTCTCCGGCATGGGCTGGACCAGGCGGATCCCGCGCGCCTGCCCCGGGATGCGGCGGATGGCGCCTGCCGCTTCCAGCGCCTCGAGGTGGTATTGCGCGGCGCGTACGCCGCGGAACCCGAACGCCCGGGCGATCTCGGTCTGCGAAGGCGGCACGCCCTCGGACGCGATCCGCGCGCCGATCATGGCGAGGATCGCTTGCTGGGTGCTGGTCAGGTCCATGGTTAGTAGTAATACTACTAACGGTTTTCGGGAGTCAAGCCCCTGCCCGTCGGACGGCGTCAGGAGGGCGTCATCTTGCTCAAGCCATGCAGTGCCGCGGCCACGGTCTGCCGGCGCACGGCATCGCGGTCGCCGTCGAAGTGGAACAACTCTGCCTGCGGATAGCCGCCACGGCGCTTCCAGGCGATCCACACCGTGCCGACCGGCTTGTCCGGGGTGCCGCCGCCCGGCCCGGCGATGCCGGTGACCGCGACCGCGACGCTGGCGCCCGAATGCACCAGCGCGCCGGACACCATCTCGATCACGGTCTCACGGCTGACGGCACCGTGCGTCTCCAGCGTGTGCGGATTGACGCTGAGCAGCGCCTGCTTGGCTTCGTAGCTGTAGGCGGCGAGTCCGCAGTCGAACCACTCCGAACTGCCGGCAATGTCGGTCACGGTCTTGGCGATCCAGCCGCCGGTACAGCTTTCCGCGGTGACGAGGTGGTCGCGCGAGGCGCGCAGGCGTTCACCCAGCGATTCCGCAAGGCATCGCAACTCGAGATCGGAGGGGGGCATCGACAGGTCCGGACGGGCGAGCGCGCTTTGTAGCCCAAAACGGCGTTGCTGTCGCGGCGGACAGCAAACGGCCCGCGAATGGCGGGCCGTTTCCATCACGGTCTTGCGATGACTCAGTAAGACACGCGGAACGTCACGCCGTAAGTGGCGGGCGCGCCGAGGAACGCGTTGTAGGTGTTCCTCGAATCGTTCGGAATCGCGTTGGCCGTCTGCAGCGGGCCGTCGAAACCGACCTGGACGTATTCCTCGTCGAAGATGTTCTGGCCCCACAGCTCGACCATCCAGCGCTTGTTCTCGGCACCGAAGCCGATCCGTGCATTGACCACGGTGAACGCGTCCTGCTCCTTCTCGACGTCCAGGTCCGAACCGGTGTTGTAGTCGGACATGTACTTGGCGCCGATGTTGAAGCGCCCGATCAGGCCGCTGCCGAACGACCACTGGTAAGTCACCGACGCCGAGCCGGACCATTTCGGCGCGAAGCTGACCTGGTTGCCGGGAAGTTTGTAGAGCGCACCTGGATTGGAGGCCGGCAGCGGCGAGAAATCCGCGCCGGGAATGTCGTCGCCATAGCGGGTATCGGCATACATCAGGCCACCCTGCAGCATCAGCCCCTCGATCGCATTGGGCTGCCACAGGATCTCCGTGTCCACGCCCTTCGACACCACTTCGGGGATGGAGCGCACCACGAAGCTGGTGCCGAGGAAGCTGTTGAGCTGGAAGTCGTCGTAGGTCTGGTGGAACAACGTCGCGTTCAACAGCAGGTTGCCGTCTGCCCAGGTGGTCTTGGTGCCCAGCTCGTAGCTGTCGACGAACTCGCCCGGGAACGAGGTGTCTTCGACCGGCGTGATGCCGGCGCCGCCGCTGGACAGGCCGTTGGAGGTCTGCACCCGATCGAGGTTGAAGCCGCCGGCCTTGTATCCGCGCGCAGCGGAGGCGTAGGTCATCCAGTGCTCGTTCCAGCGGTAGGCGGCCTTGAGCGTGCCCGACCATTCCTTCTCTTCCCGCTCCTGGTGCGTGCCGCGCCCGTTATGCAGGGCGTTCGCCCAAGGCAGGCAGATGCGTCCGATGACCTGTGGCACTACAGTCGCTAACGCGGCCGCGGGAATGCCGCGCGCAAGCAAGGCGCCGGCCAGCCGTTGCTGGCCGGCTGGCGTCAGCACGGCGGAGCAGCCCGCCGAACCATTGGGATTACTGTAGAGCGAATCGAGCTCCTTCTTCTCCTTGGTGTAGCGCAGGCCGAGCGTCAGGTCGAGGGCCTCGGTGGCATGCCAGGTGTCGTTGGTGAAGAACGCCAGGCTCTTCGCGTTCTGGTTGTACTTGTCAAGCGCGCCCAGGCCGACGAAGCTGGTGCCGAATGGCTGCCCCGTTGCCTGCGAGAGGAACAACGGCGCCGTCGGCGAGGCCGCAAGCGCTGGATTGATCGCCGACAGCACGGCGATGGAGAGGTAGGGCTCGTAGCCCGCACCGATGCGGTACGAATCGTTGCGTTTCAGGTCCTCGTCGGAATAGAACATGCCGACCATCCAGTCGATCTTGTCGCTGGAACCGGTCAGCCGGAATTCCTGGCTGAAGGTGTCGAAACGGCTGAGCGACTCATCCTCGTCCGCGTTGCGGTACAGCAGATCGGCCGTGGTGAAGTCGAAATCCAGGCCATTGATCGCCTGCCAGTCGCGCGAGGCGGTGATCGAGGTGAAGGTCGCGCCGCCGAACCAGGGCGAGTCCCAGGTGACCTCGGCGGAGATGCCCTTGTCCTTGATGTCCTGCTCTGTGCTGCGGTTGCTGTAGGCCACGCGGTCGAACGGATCGTCGCCGGGCGCAGCGATGGCGTTGCCGCCGCCGACGGCATTGATGATCGCGGCGGTGGCGCCAACCGTGGTCTGCACGGCGGTGCAACAGTTCTCCTCGCGGCTGGTGAAGTCGGCGATGACGTTGATATCGAGGGTGTCTGTCGGCTCCAGCAGCAACTGGCCACGCAGCGAATGGTAGTTCTGGTCGTAGTCTTCGGTCTCGGTGCGCGGCCCCCTGCCCGTGCGCACGTCCATCCAGCCGTCGCGCTTGCGCTTGGTGGCGTAGATATTGAAGGCCGCCTTGTCGCCGAGCGCGTCGTTGTAGGCAGCCGACACGCCAAGCGCGCCGTAGTTGCCGACGGTGACCTCGCCTTCGACCGACTGGTTGTAGCTCGGGCGGCGGGTGATGACGTTGATGACGCCGGCGGACGTGTTCTTGCCGAACACCGTGCCCTGCGGGCCCTTGAGTACCTCGATGCGCTCGATCTGGCCGAGGTCGCCGAAGCCGACGCTGTTGCGTGGCCGGTAGACGCCGTCGATGACGATGCCGACCGAGGATTCCAGGCCGACGTTGTCGCCGACAGTACCGATGCCACGGAGGCGCGCGGTGGTGATCGCCTCGTTCTGGGTGCTGGTCACGGTCAGGCCCGGCACCAGCACCTGCAGGTCCTTTATGTCGCGCACGCCGTTGTCCTGCAACAGCTGCTCCGGTAGCGCGGTCAGCGAGATCGGCACATCCTGCATCTGCTCTTCGCGCTTCTGCGCGGTCACCACCATGGTGGCGAGGGTCTGTGGCTCCTCGTCGTTGCCGGCCGCGGCCGGTGCGTCCTGCGCGTGCGCGGCGGGCGCCTGGGACATCGAGACGAGCACCGCGAACATCGCGGTGGCCAGCAGCTTGCGTTGCGGTTTGCTTGAAGCCATGTCGCCCCCCTGACCGGTTGTTGGAAGTGGCAGTCGTCCGAAAAGCCGACGGCCCTGGTTGCGCGTGGCAGGCATGATGCCTGACCGGAGGGCCTCGCGGCCTCCCCGGACATGGCACCGGGCCGGCATGGGGGACACGGCCAAGTGCATCGGCATTACCTGCCTTGAACGGAAACCTAACACATTTCCGAACGCAGGCGTATGTGACCAATCCTGTTCCGCGTGCCGTGACGACAGCCGGCCGGCCGGGCGGTCGGCTCGGGCACACTATCCGGCCCCGTCCCGACCGTTCGCGATGTCCACCGACCAGCACACGCCCCTGATGCGCCAATATGCACGTGTGAAGAAAAAAGCGCTAATCTCTAGTGTAAATCGGCAAGTCGGTGCTCTCGGAGCTACACGGGGTCTACAGCACAGGCCGTAAAGCTGTGACGTAAGGTCGCAGGGTAGACATCGCAACTAGGCCCGACTATGGCCAAATGGCCGGGTTAGACCCCGCCCTTGGCAGCCATGGCGACCGGTTCGTTTGAGCCGCCAACCACAAAG
>JBDSFV010000032.1:0-14536 GCA_039919355.1 Luteimonas sp.
TTCACTCTGACCCCTTTTCAGCCGCATTGCGCGATCGGCCGGCGCGCGGCATCCAGCCGGACCGTGCGCTCGGCGATGCCGGGCAGGGTTCGCAACGCCTGGCGGCTGACCCGCTCGAAGAACCGCACGAAGCGCCCGACCTGTTCATGCGTCATCGCCTTGCGATCCGGATGCGCGGCCTGCAGGGTCTGTTCCTGCTGCCAGCGCCACTGCGGCACGATGTCGAAGCCGGGACCCTGCAGGAACAACAGCCGCTCCAGCCGCGACCACAGCGGCGGATAGTCGCGGGCGAGCGCGTCGTTGCTCCAGCGCCGCCATGTGCCGTGCGGATCTTCGTCGCGTTCGAGCGCATTGATCGGTTCGACCAGTTCCGCATCGTCTTGCGGCGGCACCTTCAGGAACCAGCCTTCCAGGAGCACCAGGGCCTGCCCCGGACCTGATCCGGGGTCGGCGCCCTGCGCGAGTGGCCACTGCGCGCGCGGCAGCTGGTCGTCGGCGATCTTGTCGAACCGCGGCAACGCCGTCGTGCGGCCCTCGCGCAGCGCATCGAGCACGTCGCAGGCGAGCGCGACATCGTGCGTGCCCGGCGCGCCACGCGTCGCACACAGCGGATGCACGCTGCGCCCGAGTTGCCGCCGCGCCTCGCGGCCGAGGTAGAAGTCGTCGATCGACAGCGCCACCACGCGCAGGGCGCGTTTCGAAGCCATCGCCGCGAGCTGCACCGACAGCGTCGACTTGCCGGTGCCCTGCAGGCCGGCGATGCCGTAGACACGGCAATCGTGGTCCAGTGCATCGGCCAGCACGCCGGCGACGAAGTCGTCCGGATAGCCGCCCTGCGTGGCTGGATGCATGCTGGTGCCCATCCGCGCGACAATAACGCAATGAACGATGACGCCCTGTACCGCGAAGCCCTCGCCACCTTCGACACGCTGTTCGACGAGGCCCTCGCCGCAGACGAACCCGATCGCACCGCGATGCTGCTGGCCACCGCCAACCTCGACGCGCGGCCGTCGGCACGCACGGTGCTGCTGAAGGCGCACGACGCGCGCGGCTTCGTGCTCTACACCCATCTGGACGGGCGCAAGGGCCGCGAACTGCAGGCCAACCCGCACGCGGCGCTGGTGTTCCACTGGCCGCGCGTGCGTCGTGGCGTGCAGGTGCGGATCGAGGGCGCGGTCGAGATCGTGTCCGATACCGAGGCCGACGCCTACTTCGCCTCGCGTCCACGCGGCAGCCAGCTCGGCGCATGGGCCTCGAAACAGTCGGAGACGCTGGAATCGCGCGAGGTCTTCGAACAGCGGCTGGCGCAGGTCGAGCGCGAGTTCGACGGCCGCGACGTGCCGCGTCCGCCGTGCTGGACCGGCCTGCGCGTGAAGCCGGAGAAGATCGAATTCTGGTACGGCGCGGACTATCGCCTGCATGAGCGGCAACTCTACGAGCGCGACCGCGCCGGCGACTGGTCGAAGCGGATGCTGTATCCGTGACCTGCGGTCCGCGCCGGATCGTCTGCCTGACCGAGGAACCGACCGAAACGCTGTACGCGCTCGGCGAGCAGGACCGCATCGTCGGCATCAGCGGCTTCACCGTGCGCCCCGCGATCGCGCGCCGGGAAAAGCCGAAGGTCAGCGCGTTCACCTCGGCGAAGATCGGCGAGATACTGAAGCTCAGGCCGGATTTCGTGGTCGGCTTTTCCGACATCCAGGCCGGGATCGCCAGCGAACTGATCCGGCACGGCATCGAGGTGTGGATCAGCAATCACCGCAGTGTCGACGGCATCCTCGACTACATCCGTCGTCTCGGTGCGCTGGTCGGTGTCTCCGCCAAGGCCAACGCCTACGCGGATGAACTGCGACGCGGACTCGATGCGGTCGAGCGCGACGCGGCGCAATTGCCGCAACGGCCGAAGGTGTATTTCGAGGAATGGGACGAGCCGCTGATCAGCGGCATCCAGTGGGTCGCCGAACTGGTGCGCATCGCCGGCGGCGACGACATCTTTCCCGAGCGCGCAGCCGAGTCGCTGGCGAAACAACGCATCCTCGAGGATCCGGACGAGGTCGTCCGGCGCGCGCCGGAGATCATCCTCGGCTCGTGGTGCGGCAAGAAATTCCGGCCCGAAAAGGTCGCCGCGCGCCACGGATGGGACGCGATTCCGGCGGTGCGCGATGGCGAGCTGCACGAAATCAAGTCGCCCATCATCCTGCAGCCGGGGCCGGCGGCATTGACCGAAGGCGTACACGCGATCGCGACGATTATCCGGGCTTGGGCGTCGCGCCAGTGAAAAAGGGGTCAGAGTGAAGTTTCGCGACGTGGACCTCGCGCGATTGCAGGCCGGTCAGCGCGAAATTCACTCTGACCCCTTTTTCAGGGCCCGTCACTGCGGATAGAACTCGCGCTCGAACTGCAGCGTCGTCGGACCGATGCCGTCGGCCGCGACTTTCAGGTCGAAGCGTAATGTTTCCGGCAGCGTCGTACTGAGCGTGCCGACGTAGTCGAGGAGTTCGCCGGCGCGCAGCTCGCGCATCACGATTTCCTGGCGGCCGCCACGCAGGTCGGTGACGGTCGCCGTGATCTGCGCAGGCAGTGCGATTGCGCTGGCGTCTGGGCCCTTGCGCACAGCGACCAGCAACAGGACGGTCCCCGGATCGCGATTGATGCCGTATTGCCGCGCGACCGACCCGGGCAACGTCGAGGTCTGCACCACGCTGGCGCGGATGCTGGTGTCGCCGATGCGCACCACGGATTCGCCGCGATCGGCCGCAGTGCTGGCCGTGCTGCCGTGGGCCGCATCCGGCGCGGATGGTTGCGGACCGCCGCAAGCGGTTGCGGCGAGGATCGGCAGGATGGCGAACGCGATGCGAGCTCCAGGTATGAAGCAGCGGGACATGAAACATCGGGACATGGGGCGGCTCCGGTTCAATCGTTGGCGGCCGAGAGCTGGCGGCCGCGTTCGCTGGCGGCGCGGATCGCACGCGCATCGAGGTCGCGAAAACCGCCGGCTTCGAAGGTCTCGATCGCAGCTTGGGTGGTGCCGCCGGGCGAGGTGACGCGACGGCGCAGTTCGGCCGGCGCAGCGCCGTCTTCGGTGAGCATGCGCGCGGCGCCGAGCAGGGTCTGCAGCACCAGTGCGCGCGCGGCATCGCCGTCCGCAAGCAACCCGGCAACCAGGCTGCGCGCCATGGCTAACGGGGTCAGAGTCATTTACCGCCCATCCACTACGAGACCTGTTTCGTCGTCACGGTAAATGACTCTGACCCCGTTAGCCATTCTGCGGCCGTGCGCCGAACAGCGCCGTGCCGACCCGCACCATCGTCGCACCTTCGGCGATGGCGATGTCGGCGTCCTCGCTCATGCCCATCGACAGGGTGTCGGCCTGCGGGTAGTCGTGCCGCAAGTCGTCGAACAACATCTTCATGCGCCGGAATGCCACGCGCCGACGCCCCACGTCCGGATGCGGTGCCGGGATCGCCATCAACCCGCGCAGCGCCAGCCGCGGCTGCGCGGCGATGCTGGTGGCCAGCGCCATGGCTTCGTCCGGACGGCAGCCATGCTTGCTGGCTTCGTCGTCGATGTTGACCTGCACCAGCACGTTCAGCGGCGTGCGGTCGTCGGGGCGATGCCGGGACAGGGCGGCGACCAGCTTCAACCGGTCCACGGTCTGCACCCAGTCGAACAGCACCGCCGCCTCGCGCGCCTTGTTCGACTGCAGATGGCCGATCAGGTGCCATTCCAGCCCCAGGCCGGCGAGTGCGGCCTGCTTGGCCTGCGCCTCCTGGACGTAGTTTTCGCCGAACGCGCACTGTCCGGCCGCGGCCAGTTCCGCGACCGCGGTTGCAGGTTGCGACTTGGACACGGCCAATAATCGCGACGGTGGCCGCCCGGCCAGTCGTGCCGCGTTATCAAGTTGTTGCAAGAGGTCGTGCAGGGCGTGCGCGAGCACGTCGGGGCATCCTGTTGAGTCGACGGGTTGACGTCCGGGACTGGGCGCCCATACTGCCGCTTGGGTGGGTCGTTTTCCAGTCGCAGCCGCTTCGTTGCGGCCAGAGTCGAGTGCAGGGGAGCACGCATGGATATCGCCGAGCTGTTGGCGTTCTCGGTCAAGAACAAGGCCTCCGACCTGCATCTGTCCGCAGGCCTGCCGCCGATGATCCGCGTGGACGGCGACGTCCGCCGCATCAACATCCCGGCGCTGGACCACAAGCAGGTGCACGCGCTGGTCTACGACATCATGTCCGACAAGCAGCGCCGCGACTACGAGGAATTCCTCGAGGTCGACTTCTCGTTCGAGATCCCGGGCCTGGCGCGTTTCCGCGTCAATGCGTTCAACCAGAACCGGGGCGCCGGCGCGGTGTTCCGCACCGTGCCCTCCGAGGTGCTGACGCTGGAGGATCTCGGTTGCCCGCGGATCTTCAAGGAACTGATCGACCAGCCGCAGGGCCTGATCCTGGTCACCGGCCCGACCGGTTCCGGCAAGTCGACCACGCTGGCGGCGATGGTCGATCACATCAACAAGAGCGAGTACGGCCACCTCCTCACCATCGAGGATCCGATCGAATTCGTCCACACCGCGCAGAAGTGCCTGGTCAACCAGCGCGAGGTGCACCGCGACACCCACGGCTTCAACGAGGCGTTGCGCTCGGCGCTGCGCGAGGACCCGGACTACATCCTGGTCGGCGAGATGCGCGACATCGAGACCATCCGCCTGGCGCTGACCGCCGCGGAGACCGGCCACCTGGTGTTCGCCACCGTGCACACCAGTTCGGCGGCCAAGACCATCGACCGCATCATCGACGTGTTCCCGGCCGGCGAGAAGCCGATGGTGCGCTCGATGCTGTCCGAATCGCTGCGCGCGGTGATCTCGCAGGCGCTGCTGAAGAAGATCGGCGGCGGCCGCACCGCGGCGTGGGAGATCATGGTCGGCACCCCGGCGATCCGCAACCTGATCCGCGAGGACAAGGTCGCGCAGATGTACTCGTCGATCCAGACCGGCCAGCAGTACGGCATGATGACCCTCGACCAGCACCTGCAGGACATGGTCAAGCGCGCCGTCGTGACCAAGCAGCAGGCGCGCGACTACGCCAAGGACAAGCGTCTGTTCGATTGATCCCAACACCCGTCATGCCAAACGCAGCGAGGGCAGGCCGTAAAGGGGTCAGAGTCATTTACGCATCGGATCAATCGGGAGCTGAAGGGTGCAGGGCGTAAATGACTCTGACCCCTTTACCCACGGAGCAGCACCATGAGCAACATCGACTTCACCTCGTTCCTCAAGCTGATGGCGCACCAGAAGGCGTCGGACCTGTTCATCACCGCCGGCATGCCGCCGTCGATGAAGGTCCACGGCAAGATCTCGCCGATCACGCAGAACCCGCTGACGCCGCAGCAGAGCCGCGACCTCGTCCTCAACGTGATGACGCCGCCGCAGCGCGAGGAGTTCGAGAAGACCCACGAGTGCAACTTCGCAATCGGCGTCTCCGGCGTCGGCCGCTTCCGCGTGAGCTGCTTCTACCAGCGCAACCAGGTCGGCATGGTGCTGCGCCGGATCGAGACCAAGATCCCCACGATCGAAGAGTTGAACCTGCCGCCGATCGTCAAGACGCTGGCGATGACCAAGCGCGGCATCATCATCTTCGTCGGCGCAACCGGTACCGGCAAGTCGACATCGCTCGCGGCGATGATCGGCTACCGCAACCAGAACTCGACCGGCCACATCATCACCATCGAGGACCCGATCGAGTTCGTGCACAAGCACGAGAGCTGCATCATCACCCAGCGCGAGGTCGGCATCGACACGGACAGCTGGGAGAACGCGCTGAAGAACACCCTGCGCCAGGCACCGGACGTGATCATGATCGGTGAGGTGCGCACCCGCGAGGGCATGGACCACGCCATCGCCTTCGCCGAAACCGGCCACCTGGTGCTGTGCACCCTGCACGCCAACAACGCCAACCAGGCGATGGACCGCATCATCAACTTCTTCACCGAGGACCGCCGCGGCCAGCTGCTGATGGACCTGTCGCTCAACCTCAAGGGCGTGGTCGCGCAGCAGCTGATCCCGACCCCCGACGGCAAGGGCCGTCGCGTGGCGATGGAAATCCTGCTCGGCACGCCGCTGATCCAGGACTACATCCGCGACGGCGAGATCCACAAGATCAAGGAAGTGATGAAGGAATCCACCAACCTCGGCATGAAGACCTTCGACCAGAGCCTGTTCGAGCTGTACCAGGCCGGCGAGATCTCCTATGAGGACGCGTTGCGCTATGCCGACTCCGCCAACGAGGTGCGCCTGCGCATCAAGCTGGCGCAGGGCGGCGACGCGCGCACGCTGGCGCAGGGCCTGGACGGGGTCGAGGTCGCGGAAGCGCGCTGAGGTCGCCGGTCGGCAGGCAAGAAAAAGCCGGGCATCGCCCGGCTTTTTCGTGTGTGCAGCTGAAGCTCACGGGTTATTGGGCGTGACGACCGGCGCGAAGTTGGCGTGGACCAGCATCCAGCGGTCGTTCTGCCTGACGTAGACGCGGGTCGACTTGGCGAAGTTGTTGTGCATCTTGCCGTCGCTGCCCTTGGTCACCCCTGCATAGTTGTAGGCCAGGATCGCGGTATCCCCATAAACCTGCACATGGGGGTTGACCATCTCCGAGACGAGTCCCTTGTCGCCGCTCTGCAGGGATGCCTCGTAGAAGCGTGATGCCAGCGCCTTGCCCTCCAACAGCGTCGGAACGTCGCCATTGAACTCGGTGTAATCGTCGGCGATCGAGCCCATGGTTTCCGAGGCGGGTCTGTTCTTGTTTTGGGCCGCCCATTGGGCTTTGGCCACGGCCATCACTTCTGCGGCGGTTGCGGACGGCTCCGCCGCAGCCGCGGCTCCGGCAGCAAGTGCCAGGCTCAGAGCAGCCGGCAACAGCACGGTACGGATGGATTTCGCGATGAACAGTGACATGACAGACTCCTGGGCGATTGAATGGATGGACGCGTTCTGGTCAGGTGCCGTGGCCGGGCCGGCGGCGGCATAGCAGTCAACGCCGCCCGATGCCGGGACCGGCCATGCAACTGCGCATCATGCGAAGACTAGTGCCGGGTCGGCCAACCGCCGGACGTCGCTGGAGCGAGTGAGAACAGGCGAACGTCTCCGGCGGAGTTCCGGATCAGCGACCGGGGGGCGCCCACGTCCTCGATCAGGGGCTGGGGGACTTCGACAGCCCCAGCACATCCAGCCCCTGCTCGAAGCGGATGTCGACCGGGATCTTCGCGTCCTTGAGCTTGGCCAGGTCGGCGGCCAATTCCGGCTTGATGACGCCCATGCTGTCGGTCATGCGTTTGGCCTCGGCGTAGTCGCCGTCGCCCTGCACCGTGAGCAGCTTCTCGCTGAGCGCGTTCATCGCCGCGCGCATCTTGTCGAAGTCGACGCGGTAGCGACCGGTCTGCGGGTCGCGGGTGAAGGCGCCGCGCTCGGCGAAGAAGTTGAAGCGGATCATGTTGGCCTTGCCATGCGCGTCGCTGGCGCCGAAGCGGACCGAACGCAGCATACCGGCGAGGAAGGTGACGTAGTTGTCCGACAGTTTGGTCTTGTCCAGCTCGCCGCGGTTGCTGAGCGCATCGATCATGTACAGGCCGAGGACGTCGGCCTTGCCTTCCTCGAAGTTCGACGCGTAGTCCTTCAGTGCCTCGCTGACCGTGCCCTTGCCGGCGAGGCCGCTTTTATCGAGCGTGTGCTTGATGCCCAGGCCGTGTGCGACCTCGTGGAACATCGTGTTCTCGAAGAATGCATCGAAGGTGACGTTCTTGAGCTGGTCTTCCGCGATCAGCTGCTTTGCGATCGGCATCAGGATGGTGTCGAACTTCGCCTGCATCACGTTCTCCAGTTGCAGGCGGCGGGTGCCCTTCTTCAGCTGCACCTGCTCGTCGTTGGGCAGGTTGATGGCGATCGTCTTGGCGCCGACGTTGGCGTTGCCGCCGTAGTAGACCGCGGCGTAGGCGTTGAGGTCGGCGTCCGATCCGGGTGTCTCGGCCTTGTACTTGTCCGGCACCGGCAAGCCCTTCTGCAGGCTTGGCAGGAACTGCGCGAAGCGGGCCAGGCGCGCGCTCCAGGCCTGGTCCTTGATCAGCACCAACCCTTCATAGGCGGCCTTGTAGCCGAACAGCTGGTCCTCGTAGCTCTCGATCGGCCCGATCACGACATCGACCGGATTGGTCTTCATATCCATCCAGGCCAGGTCGCTGGGCTGGAAGTCGTCGGACAGCAGCGCGTCGGCGCGCATGTTGAGGTAGCTGGCGAACGACTTGTCGACGCTGACCTTGGCGGCCTCGTGCAGCAGGCCGGCGGCGCGCTCGAGGTCGGCCTTGTAGGCGACGTGGTAGGGCACGGTAATGAGCTTGCCGGCATCGTCGCGCCGCAGCAGCGTGTACCAGGAGGTCTTGTCCTTGAGGCCGGCCTGCTCGAACTCCTCCTTGGTCATGTCGGCGGGATAGAACACCCCGCCCGGCGGTCGTGGACCGATGCCCGGCAACAGTGGCGTGTCCTCGTTGAGCCGGTCCCACGGTCCGAAGTTGAGTTCGATCAATGCACGGGTGGCGGCGTCCGGCGCCTTCGCCAGCAACGCGGCCTTGTCCGGCCATGACTGCTGCCAGTAGAGGTCGTTCATTACCTCGGAGGCCTGCACCAACAGCGCGATCATGCGCTTGCCGTCGGTGTCGAACGCCGACAGATCAGCCTTCAGCGGCACCACCGCGTAATCGCCGGCGTGTTGTTCGGCATAGGTCGTCTGGGCGGCAGCGGGCGCGGCAGCTGCGGGCGCCTCGGCTTGCGGGGCGCGCTGGCAGGCGGCCAGCGCCACGCTGGCGAGGCAGGCGATGAGCAGGGGGTAACGGCGCATGGCGGGCTCCGAAGCGATACCGAAGGCCGACATCCTACGTCTTCCGCGTTAGCGGCATGTCTGTAGGCAGGATGCCCCCGCGCGCTCACCCGGGGCCGGCTGTCGCCGGTATTGCCACGGTGCGGTTGCCGCCGCGACCATCCGGACGGCACGTTAGAATGACTGCGTGGACGGCCCAGGCACCCTCGCCAATCAACTCCTGATCGCGCTGCCGGCGCTGGCGGACCCGCATTTCGCGCGCAGCGTCGCGCTGATCTGCCAGCATGACGACGACGGCGCGATGGGGGTGGTGGTCAACCGCGCCTCCGAATACACGCTCGGCGAGGTGTTCCAGCAGATGGGCATCGCCAGCGACGACGAGATGCTGTGCGCGCAGCCCGTGCTGGCCGGCGGCCCGGTGCATCCGGAGCGCGGCTTCGTCCTGCACGATGGCGGGCACGAGTGGGATTCCAGCCTGGCCATCACCGACAGCCTGTACGTCACGACTTCGCGCGACATCCTCGAGGCGATGGCGCGCGGCGATGGTCCGCGACACGCGACGGTGGCGCTGGGTTGCGCCGGCTGGGGCGCGGGCCAGCTCGAGCACGAACTGGTCGAGAACAGCTGGCTGACGGTACCGGCCGATGCCGAACTGCTGTTCGAGCTGCCGCTCGACGCGCGCTGGCAGGCTGCGGCCGGACGCATCGGCGTCGACATGGCGCGCATCGCCGACTACAGCGGCCATGCCTGAGACCGCGGCGATCGATCCGACAACGGTCACGCCGATCCGGCGCGACGGCACCGTGCTCGGCTTCGATGTCGGCGCGCGTCGCATCGGGGTCGCGGTCGGCAGCGCGTTCGGCCATGGGGCACGCGCACTGGCGGTGGTCGACGTGCATGGACATGGGCCGGACTGGCCGGCGATCGACCGCCTGCACAAGGAGTGGCGTCCCGACGGATTCGTGGTCGGCGACCCGATGACGCTCGATGGTGGCGACCAGCCGATCCGCAGGTTCGCGCACGCCTTCGCCGCACAGTTGCAGGCGCGCTACGCGCTGCCGGTGGTGCTGGTGGACGAGCGCGCCAGTTCGATCGAGGCCGCGCAGCGCTTCGCCGCCGATCGCGCCGAAGGCCGCAAGAAGCGCCGCGACGCCGCCGCGCTGGATGCGGTTGCCGCCGCGGTGATCGTCGAACGCTGGCTCGCGGCACCGCAGGACGCCATTCAAATCGACGGGACACGCACCACATGAGCGTTGCGCAACTCGATGGCCAAGGTCGCTTGCGCCATCTGCTGACCCTCGAAGGCCTGCCGCGCGAGGTGCTGCTGCGGCTGCTCGATCGCGCGCAGCAACTGCACGCGCATGCGCACGGTGGCAACGCATTGCGCAATACGCTCGCCGGCAAGGCGGTCTGTACCCTGTTCTTTGAACCGTCGACGCGGACGCGTTCGAGTTTCCAGCTGGCGGCGACGCGGCTCGGCGCCGACACGCTCAACTTCGATGCGTCGACCTCCGCGACCACCAAGGGCGAGACCGCGATCGACACCCTCAAGACCCTGGAGGCGATGGGCGTGCACGGCTTCGTGGTTCGCCACAAGGCCGATGGCGCGGTGGCCGCGTTGGCCGAAGTGGCGAACCCGGGCACCGTACTGGTGAACGCCGGCGACGGCCGCAGCGCGCACCCGACCCAGGGCCTGCTCGACATGCTGACCGTGCGCCAGGCCAAGGGCGACGACTTTCCGGCGCTGAAGGTGCTGATCGTCGGCGACGTCAGGCATTCGCGCGTCGCGCGTTCCGACATGCATGCGCTGCGCACGCTCGGGACAGGCGAGATCCGGGTTTGCGGTCCGCGGACGCTGCTACCCGACGACGAGACCTTGCGCGGCTGCACCGTGACCCATGACTTGGACGCCGCGCTCGACGGAGTCGACGCGGTGATGATGCTGCGCCTGCAGCGCGAACGCATGCAGGAAGGCCTGGTCGCCTCGCTCGACGACTACCACGCCGATTACGGCCTCACCGTCGAACGCCTGCGTCGGGCCGCGGCCGGTGCCGTGGTGCTGCACCCGGGGCCGATGAACCGCGGGGTCGAGATCGATGATGCCGTCGCCGACGGCCCGCAGTCGCGGATCCTCATCCAGGCCGGCAACGGCGTCGCGGTGCGGATGGCGGTGCTGGAGGCGTTGCTGCGTTGACGCGCCGGCTACGAACTACGCTCGGGACGGCAGTCAATGTCGACGTCTTTGCACGAACAGCCAGCGCCACAGCGCCGGCGTGGCGTAGGCCGGGTCCCACGCGTTGTGGTTGGCATCCGGGAACTCGGTGTAGCGCACGTCGCCACACGCCGCCTCTAGCGCCGCGTAGGTCAGGCGGTCGTCGCGCGGCGGCACCAGGTCGTCCCGGGCGCCGTGGAAGATCCAGATCGGCGCGCCCTTGAGCCGCCGAGCGAGCGCCGCGTACGGATCGGCTGCGCCGGCCAGAGGCGTGACGAACAGATCGCGCTCGTCGCGCGGCGCCAGCAGCGCGCCGCAGATCGGCACCAGCGCGGCGAAGCGTTGCGGTTGCATGAGCGCGAGCTCCCACACGCCGTATCCACCCATCGACAGCCCGGTCAGGTAGGTGCGCTCGCGGTCGCCGCCGAACTCGCCGGTGGCCTGGTCGAGCGCGGCGAAGGCGATCCTGGCAGCCACTGTCTTCCAGTCGTGATCGTCGGGCGCCTGCGGAAATACCACGATCGCCGGGAAGTCGTCCGGATGCGCGCGTACGTGCGGGCCGAGGCCGACCCGGGTCGGCTTGTCGCCGTCGCTGCCGCGCTCGCCGGTGCCGTGCAGGAACAGGATCACGGGCGGGTGTCTGCCACCAGCCAGCTGCGACGGCACGAACACCTGATAGCGGTAGGTTGTGCCGTCGAGCGTCAGTGCCCGCTTGACGAAAGTGCCGGTGGCAGGTCGCTGCGGCTGCATGCTGCAGGCACAAAGTGCGGTGACGATCAGCAGCGCACCGAGGGTGGCCAGTCGCATCGCGACGCAACGGTTGCGCATGATGCCTCCAGGAATCGAAGTGGCAGGATCATTCCGGCAAGATCATTTCAGCAACACCAGCGTAGCCAGCCCGAGGAAGCTCAGGAAGCCGATCACGTCGGTGACCGTGGTCAGGATGACGCCGCCGGCCAGCGCCGGATCGAAGCCCATGCGCTTGAGCGTCAGTGGCACCAGCACGCCGGCCAAAGCCGCGGCACTGAGGTTGATGGTCAGTGCAGTGGCGATCACCAGCGACAGTTTCCAGTTGTGGAACCAGACCAGCGCGACGATCGCGACCACGGTGCCGAGCATCAGCCCGTTGAGCAGGGCGACGCGGATCTCCTTCCATAGCAACACCCTGGCATTGCTGGCGCCGACCTGGCCCAGCGCCAAACCGCGGATCATCAGCGCCAGCACCTGGGTGCCGGCGTTGCCGCCCATGCCGGCGACGATCGGCATCAGCACCGCCAGCGCGACCACCTGCTGCAGCGTGCCCTCGAACTGGCCGACCACGCTGGACGCCAGGAACGCGGTGAGCAGGTTGATGCCGAGCCACAGCATGCGGCCCTTGACCGCGCGCCGCACCGGGCTGAACAGGTCATCGTCCTCGTCCAGACCGGCGGCACCCAGGGCCTGGTGTTCGGCCTGCTCGCGGATGATATCGACCACGTCGTCGATGGTGATGCGGCCGAGCAGGATGTTGTTGTCGTCCACCACTGGCGCGGAAATCCAGTCGTGGTCGGAGAACTGGCGTGCCACCTCGAGGTCGGATTCCACCACGTCGATCGCCGGCTGCTCGTCGTCGATCAGCTCGTTGATCGGCGTGTTGGCGTCGTGCGTGAGCAGCGCCTGCAGCGCGATGCGGCCGAGGTACTGGTGGCGGCGGCTGACGACGTAGAGGTGGTCGGTGTGGTCGGGCAGTTCGCCGCGCAGGCGCAGGTAGCGCAGCACCACGTCGACGGTGGTGTCAGCGCGCACCGTCACCACGTCGGGATTCATCAGGCGCCCGGCGCTGTCCTCCGGATACGACAGCACCTGCTCCAGCCGTTCGCGGTTCTCGCGGTCCATCGACTTGAGCACTTCGTCGATGACGGTGTCGGGCAGGTCCTCGACCAGGTCGGCGAGGTCGTCGATGTCGAGGTCCTCGACCGCGGCGATGATCTCGTCCGGGTCCATCTCGGCCAGCAGGCTCTCGCGCACCTCGTCACCGACGTGCACCAGCACCTCGCCGTCGTCCTCGGGATCGACCAGGCCCCAGACCACGGTGCGCTGGCCCGGCGGCAGGGATTCCAGCAGGTTGCCGATCTCGGCGGGCGAGAGCGTGTTGACCAGCCGCCGCACGGGGCCGAGGCGGCCGCTGTCGAGCGCGTCCGAAAGCAGACGCAGCTGGCGCGCGGTCTTGTCGTGGCGGACGGCTTCGGCCATGCGGGACTTCCCAGTTTCTGGAAGGCTTGGGCGCGTCGCATCCACGAAGGGCGCGACAGGGTCAGGCGTTCATGCGGGCATTATCGCCCGTGCGTCGCGCGCTGCACACCCCGCGAAGCCGTCCTACAGGGAAGCCTGCCCCATCCATTTCTCGATGGCCGCGCGATCACGCGCGCGCAACAGCGCCGGTGCGCGGGCGTGCAATGCGCCGAGGTCGCAGGCGCGGATCGTCTGCCGGACCTCCAGCAGCGTGGCCGGGTGCAGGCTGAACTCGCTCAGGCCCAACGCCAGCAGCACCGGCGCGAACAGCGGGTCGCCTGCCATCTCGCCGCAGACCGCGACCGACTTGCCACGCTTGTTGGCGATCGAGATCACGCTATGCAGCAGCCGCAGCACGGCCGGATGCAGCGGCGTGTACAACTCGCCGAGTGCCTCGTTGTTGCGGTCGGCGGCGAGCAGGTACTGCACGAGGTCGTTGGTGCCGATCGACAGGAAGTCGACCGCGCCGATGAAGCCGGGCAGGGCGATCGCCGCGGCCGGTACCTCGATCATCGCGCCGAGCGGGATGCTTTCGGCGATCTCATGACCTTCGCCGCGCAGGTCACGCACGACGCGTTCCAGCAGCGCGCGCGCCGCGATGATCTCCTCGCGGCTGCTGATCATCGGCAGCAGCACCCGTACCGGACCGTAACCGGAGGCGCGCACGATCGCGCGCAACTGCGTTTCGAACAGGTCTTCGCGCAACAAGGACAGGCGCACGCCGCGCACGCCGAGCGCGGGGTTGGGTTCGTCGCCCAGCGCCAGGCCGGTGCGGTCGGCCTTGTCGGCGCCGACATCCAGGCTGCGGAGCGTCACCGTGCGCCCGGTCATGCCGAGGACGACATCGCGATAGGCACGGAATTGCGTGTCCTCGTCAGGCAGTTCGCTGCTGTTGAGGAACAGGAACTCGGTACGGTACAGGCCGACACCGGCGGCGCCGAGTGCATGCGCCTCGGCCACGTCCTGGCGCGATTCCGCATTGGCCCAGAGCATGATGTCGACGCCGTCCAGCGTGCGCGAGGGTTCGCGGCGCAGTCGGTTGAGCTGCTTGCGTTCGCGCGCCTGTTCGCGGGTGCGGGCGCGATGCGCGCGCAGGTCGGACGCGTCCGGTTCGCGCACCACCAGGCCGCTGCCGCCATCGACCACCAGTACGTCGCCATCGTTGATCTTCTGCAGCGCATGGGCGGCGCCGACCACCAGCGGCAGG